>JASFHE010000252.1:0-8815 GCA_050123415.1 Desulfobacteraceae bacterium
CCTCTGACAATAAATCGTCATTTCTTCTGCCAAATGGGGCACTGTGATCCCCACCATAGGTCCCACTTAATGTTATAATACACGATGCCATTTCATTTGTCTACTAAAATATGTCGCTGTAGTATTAAATAATTCCTAAATTATCTGCCGTAAAACCTCTTCAACATCTTTTTCAGTGGGCTGTCTGGGATTTGTTCCCAGTTGAGCACTTTTAAGTGTTTCTCTCACAATATTATCCAGATGGGATTCTTCAAAACCAATATCCCGTAGTTTAATAAGCAGCCCTACCTCATCAAGCAGGCCATTTAAACGCTCACATCCTTCTGATAATGCAATGTCATTATTTGCTCCGGGATTTATATATCCCATTGTTTGAAAAATATTCAGCACCCTGTCCTTAACCGCGCCTGCGTTAAATTTCAGGACAGCCGGGGTCACAAGGCCGCAGGCCTGGCCATGGGGAATGTGATATAACGCACAAATCGGACCATCCATTGAATGGGCCATTCCCACAAGTGTGTTGGACGCAGCCACCATTGCCATGGTAGCCCCCAACTGCATCTTCTCCCTGTATTCAATATTGCTGCCATCCCTGTACGCAGGAACAAGGCCTCTGGAAACAAGTTCAATGGATTTTAAGGCGAACAGGTCGGTAGCCATATTGGCCTTTGTTGAAAGATATGCTTCTATCGCGTGGATGAGGGCATCTATACCTGTACAGGCAGTTACTTTCGGTGGCATAGAGATAGTCATCTCAGGATCAGTCAGAGCAGCTATGGGGCGAATATTATCACTGATTACCACAAACTTTGTATTTCGTTCTTCATCAACTACCACAACACCGTCAGAAACTTCGCTGCCAGTTCCGGCCGTAGTTGGAACAGCAAATATCTTCATATCCGGCCTTGAAGGAAATTTATTGAATCCATCGTAATCAGTAATCCTTCCGCCAAAGGTACCAATAACTGCAAGCCCCTTTGAAACATCTATTACACTGCCCCCGCCCACGGCAATAACAGAGTCAAAGGATTTCAGGTCAAAACTGCTGCTTATTTCATCAAACATTGCAACAGTAGGTTCTCTTCCCACTGAATCACAAACCGTAAAACTGATTCCTGCCTTGTTTAATGAAATAACCACTGGTTCTACCACACCTAAAGAAACAAGAACCTTATCAGTAACAATCAACGTTTTTTCGCAGCCATATTCCTTTAAAGTGGCACCGGCTTCCGAGACAATCCCTACTCCATGCTTCCAGCAGGTGGGAAGAAGGAACCTTAGACTTAAACCTTTTTTAATATGGTTCATGCTGCTCTCCTTTTTTCCTTACACCCAGCATAACAGGTACAGGACGCTGAGTTCTCCCCGGTGGACTATTAAATGTTCTAGCCTTATTGCCAGACTCCCTGATCAGCATAATACTGCTTCCTCCGCCATCAAGGTTGATGGCCTGAGTACATCCCCTGTCCTTCATTATTTTTGCCAGCTCGTATAAAGTAACTCCTTCGCTGTAACCGGGTTGACGACCGTCGACAACGACCAGGAGAAGCCATCTGCCACTGTCATCAAAGCCAAGCGCGGTCCTGGGATGCAGTTCCGAGTCAGATGCATCAGGAACTATTTTTGAATTAATAATAAGCGGAGAAAACCAGTCAGCAACAGCTTCTGTCACAGAAGTCCCTCTTACCGGGTCTCCTATATGTGGCTTCCGGGCTGCATCCAGCCAGAAGGATGTCCGTTTCGCTTCAACCGGACTTACAGTTTTACCCCGGGACACTACAATTCCATGAATATCCACGGGTTGACCTTCATACCATATTGGATGAGAAGACGTTTTTTTATCTATACTGTCAAAGGCATTGGCATTAACAGCTGCAACGGCTTTATATTTATTAAACAGGGAAGTTGGAGGGGTAAGCTGACTCTCAGCAGGTCCATCGCCATCCGGATCATCTCCCGGGATAGTGACAACTTCCAGATCCTTTGAAGTAAGGTCAACCATAAGAAAGTAAGTTTTAAGGGGACGTGGATCTGACCGGGTCTCAGTCCAGCAAAACAATGCCCCGGGATGTTCGGGAATGAGATCAATAATTTCCCTTGCATGCGTGAAGCTGCATATTAAAATAAGGCAGATACCGATAAAAAGTTTTTTCATTTGTTATTATCTATTAGATCTATTAAAGAAAAATACGCTTTTTTGGGTTTCATTTCACGGTCAAAAACCAATAGTCAGTTCGCCTGAATATCGGAAAATCATTATAATACAGCTCTGCACCGGGATCAGCCCGGTGCGCATATTCAAATGCCTTTTCAATATAGGTGTCACTGGCGATTTTATCGGCTCTGTCAAATTTATATTCACCGAGGGTCGGATGCAGTGATGCCCACTTCATATCATTCTCAGGTGTCATGGTAATGTGTTTAAACATCATTTAAATCCATTTTTTATCTTACAGATTATAACTGCCTGGATCACTACCCTTAACAGGCATCAACCGCAGATTTTTGTCTGAAGATGATAATCTGCGGTTGATGATTACATTACTATGCTTTCTTGGATTCCTTTACTTGCTTCAACAACTTATCCGGTCCTGCCGGATCTTCAGGATACACCTTTGAGAAAACAGGGATATCAATCGGTTTTGCATAAGCTCTGCCCGGTTTATAATCAGCCTTTACCAGGGTATGACACTCAAGCTTTTTTATTTTCCAGGTTCCATCCTTCATGTTTTTTATATAGGAAACTTTATATATCCCTCCTTCCCACCATTTCATGACTCCATCTCCCTGGAGGCGCGCCATCTTGAAAAGCACGGAATCAGAAATGACAGGAGTTCCAACCTGTATGGAATATGAGAATTGAGCTTTTGCTGTCCTGCGGTCTTTGGATACTTCAACTCTATCCTGCATCAGTTCATTATTGATCTCGAATCCTGGTGCAGGTTTCACTCTTTTCCCGGTCCGGCCTGAATTGAAATTGTTACAGAAAATACGCTGAATCCCGCTTTTTTTCCCCTTAAAGAGACCACCATTGAATATGACTTCACCGTCGGAAGAAAACAGTTTAACAAGGCTTTCATAGTTGCCTTTGTCCAAATCTATTTCAAAGGTCCGGTGCAACTCACGGATTTTATTTTCATCTTCCAAGCTCCCGAGTCTACCGGTCAAACGATCCACTTCACTCTTCAGGCCTTTATCCTTACTTATTTTTGGCATTGATATAGCCGGAACAGCCGTTGCCAGGATCGCAGACAATGCTGCGCCTGTCCTCCACATAAAGGACCTGCGCCCGGTATTCGGCTGGTCACCGGATCTGGATTGAGATTTGCTCATTTTATTCTCCTTTCCTTCTTGCCATTGGGCCGAAAAATTCTGATACCTCATACTTGCCAAGATCACGGCCTATGGCACCTATAACACCAAGGTTGATACCGTCTCTTCCACCGTGAAAACCAAAACCGTTTGCGTTCATGGCTTTGTCATTTTCAACAATACATGTTTCAGCGCCGTTACAGGCTTCTTCCACCAGGTTAAAGATATATACACCTGGTCTGAGTTTCACATAAAGAGCTGGTGCACACCACTGCATACCAAGGGTCTGGTCAGGCATGTAAATGGTCCATGCTGAAGAATGCGGGGTGGTATAAAGATGCATTGAGGTCATGTTATCGGAATATGTTCTTGAGAAAGAACGTCCTACCAGTTCATCGGTGAACTCGTGGCGTAAGTACCGGGCTGTCTCTACGCCTTCCATTTCGGCAATGCCGAAGAAGGCTTCGTATACAACTTCATCACCGTAATACGGGGAACCGACCTTTGAATAAATACATGTAGTCAATCCGTTGCTAAGATCAAGTGCGATCTTGACGCTTACAGGAGGTTTGCTGCCTGTATGCATGTGGGCAAAGAAAAGCAGATTTTCATCAACTTCAAAAGCCCTGTAGGTTTCTTTCTGCCACTTTGAATCGCCTTCCTTTTTCCACTCAAGGTTAGCTCCATCTCTGACCCTGTAGTTATAAACAGGACCATGATCATATTTAAGTGTAAATTCCTTGCCTGCTAAAAGTTCACTGTAAGGAATTGTATTCCCGGACATCATACCTGCTGCGGCCTGGGGAGTATTCAGGTTGTCGTTCAATGTGTTCATCTTTGTTTCAGCAATTTTGTTTATCTCTTCAGCTGAAATAGGCTTGAGATTTCTGGCCGGTCGGTAGGTTATTCTCTGACCTTTAGGAGCTTTCGGAGCCGGCTGATCTGATGCCGGGGCCGGGCCAAATCCCATATTCAACACTTCACCATGTTCATCAAAGGGCTCAAGCTTTGCCAGATGACCTACTACTTTGCCTTTTCCCCTGAACATGTAGTATTCCAGTTCGTCCTTTTCATTAAAACCAAGCCGCATACCTATCTGGCTTTCAGTGTAGAGATCTACAGCATACATGGTTATAATACCTGAAAATTCACATTCGGTCCTGTCATAGATAAACATGTTATCGTTGACAAGTATATAATCGGATGTGGCACAATAGCTCAGATCATCCACATGCCTGGTCAGTTCTACAAAGTTAGTGGTCATTACAGAGGCATAGAATTCAAGGGTTTCTATGCCTGTATCCTGTTTCCAGTACATGCCTTTGCCCTCAATCCTGTTTGTAAGGTGATGAAGTTTTTCAGGATGATCTTTACCATCCAAATAACCGTAATAAATCTGGCGCTGGACTTCTCTGTCATCGAGCACGAATCCTTCTCCCCCACCGAAACCACCACCCTGCTTTATTCCGCTGGAGAGCCATACTTCGATCACTGTAGCAAGGTTTGTATCAAGATCCAGAAATACATTATAACCTTTCTGTTCTTCGGGAATCATGTGGGAGAAAAATACCATCTGTTTAAGGTCAAGGGCGCCATAGCCTGTTTTGACTTTCTTGCCGCCATCTACTGAAAGGATCAGTTTGTTCTGTTTCTTAAAGGTATACTCTAAAACCGGTCCCTCTTTGGTTACAATTTTAAGGGATTTTCCTGTGAGTGCGTCTGAGAATTGGGAAGCACATTCAGGGCCGCCATTAACCTTGAGTGCCTTTCCAATCTGCTCCTTGGTCAATTTAGTGTACGGGAATCGATGCATGGGTATATTCATTTTTTTTCTCCTGATAAAAAGGTTAAGTTAGCGTCACCCGAAACCATGATTTCCGGGTGAATATCGGGGTACTGTGTAACTGAACGACTCAAAATTATTTTCATAAAAATAATATTATAAATTCAAATATAGGCTGCAAGCCTTATCTTTTATCACCGATACAGATTAATGTTTTTAATATATTCTCTTTTCAGACTTCAGCCCTCCGCTTTGAAAGATCATATTTTATCTTCAGCATGACACTGCTTTTCAATGGATAAAATACAATGAGAAGTCCGCCTATAACACAAAATATGGCAGGATAAAAACTCATGAACATCTGAAAATAGAGGTTGGAAGCAGCATCGCCAAGACTATAACCTGTTTTTTCCGTAACGGGTAATTTTACAGCAAAATTTTGAGCAGAAGCGGAACTATTAACAGAATTCGTCATATTTCACCCGTTTATGATTGTTTAGGAAGTGATATGCATAAAATTGCTCAATTAATTCGCGGAAGTATAGAGTAAATGCCCCGATATGTCAAACAAAGTCTTCCATAAGAGCCTCTTGCAAAATTCAATATAATTGTCATTCTGCGAAAATCCATATTTCATAACTGCTTGAAATTATTAGATCTAACTTTTCGTTGACATAATAATTTATGGTAATAAAGGAATTTTGCAAGAGCCTCATAATATAGTGCTTTTCCTTTCAATTTATTCTATGAATTTGGCACAGCTATGCGGCAGATCTACTATCTTTTTACTAACGCTCTCACTGGTAAGCATTAATTAAAATTTGTTCTCCGTGGCTTTGCGTCTTTACGTGAGAATAAATATTTTGGAGTTCTCAAGTTAAAATCGGATTATTAAAATCTGTGAACACAGAGGTCGATAGTCCCCGGTTTTACAGACCTCAGCAGATGTCTGCTGCAAAATCCTGTTTAAAACCCTTATAAACGTTAATCTCTGATATTACTATTTCCTCAATACTGCTGGCTGTGTAAAGGGGAACGAAACTATAGCCTCCTGCCAAGGTCTAAAAACGTTTTACAATTTTATTAGCAGTTTCGAAATCGCAAATCCGTTTCTCAATATCGTAAAAATTTCGATGCGCCTAAAAAGGATTTAACCAATAATATAAAGCAGTTGAAGGGTGGCATACGATTTGCTCTATATAAGGAGCAAGTGTTTAACAAGGAGAATATGGAATATTTATCTGAGGATCAAAAATCATGAATAACATACCTGACAAAGAAGAAACGACCATGGATCAACCCATAGATCCCGTCTACAGACGAAACCTCCTTATTAAGCGGGTTGTTGTATCTCTGGTTCTGATATCCGCGTTTATCTTTTTTGCAGGATGGGGGATCGATGTCATACGACCGTCCGTGAAGCGGATCCGTATTCGAACGGCCGTTGCTGAGATCGGAGATGTCACCGAGACGATAAGAGCCAATGGAGCGATTATCCCCGAATTCGAGCAGGTTCTTACAAGTCCCATGACCACCACGGTGGTAAGTATCCTCAAACAACCGGGAGATATTCTTCGACCCGGAGATGCACTTCTTGTACTGGATATAAGGGATATGAAACTGGAAAGGGATAAGCTCCATGAACAGATTCTTATCCAGCGCAATTTAAAAGAAAAGATAGAAGTAGACCTTAGTGTTGATCTCAATGAGCTGGAAAGTCGTTTACAAAGGGAAAAGCTCCAGATGAAATTAGTTAAAGCCAGATATGAGGCACATAAGGAACTCCTCGAACTGGGTATCGTTTCAAAAGAAAAAATGCAGGAGGTTGAACTGGAGGTGGATATTGCGCGTATCGAGGTGAAGAGGCTCGAGCGCTCCTTAGAGAATGCGGCTAAACTGAGCCGGAATAGAATGGGCACACTGGATCTGGAAATAAGCATGCTTGAAAAAGAGTACACCAATATCAAACGTCAGATCGTCCTGGCGGAAACCAGGGCAGATCGAGAGGGGGTACTGACCTGGATTGTTCCTGAAGCAGGAGCGGCCTTGAAACAGGGGGAGGTGTTTGCCCGGATCGCGGACCTGAGCTCATATCGTTTAAAGGCGACTATCTCCGATATTCATACTGCCCGTCTTAAGGTCGGGATGCAGGTCATCATCAGTATTAATGAAGAGACTGATCTGACCGGTACGGTCGGAAGCATCCTGCCGAAGATTGAAAACGGTATTATAACCTTTATGGTCGATATCGATGACAAGGCTCATTCACTGCTCAGGCCGAACCTGCAAGTGGACATCTATATTGTGACGTCAAAGAAAAGGAATGTAACGCGCATTGAAAAGGGCCCCTTTGCACAGGGGCACGGTATCCATGATGTCTTTGTGATACGAGGAGATCGGGCCGTGAGGACCGAGGCAACCTTTGGAATCACAAGTCATGAGTACTATGAAATCGTCGACGGAATCGCCGAAGGAGAGGAAGTCATCATCTCCGACATGACGGATCATAAAAACGCGGAAGAGGTGATGATCAAGTGATTCAATTCCATACCACATCTAAAGGGGTAATGCTATGAAAGCCAAAATTATTCTATCCATTATTTTCTGTTTAGTCATCGTGCCGTCTTTTTGCTCCGCAGCCAATGAATCCCCGGATCTTGAGAAAGGCATAAAGTTGTTCAAAGCAAAGCAATATGCGGAAGCCAAAGCTGTCTTTGAAAATCTTGCGAAGATACATCAGAGAAATGCAACGATTTCCTATTATTTAGGTATGAGTTATATTGCGATGCGTGAAAATAAAAAGGCGATAAATTCACTGGAAGAGGCTACTAATCTTGATGGAAAACAGGTGGATTATCATTATGCATTGGGAATTGCCTACAACTGCCATCTCCACGAGGTGGGCATATTCAAGAAATTTGGCGTGGGGAAAAAATGTAAAAAAGCCTTTATGAAGGCGGTAGAACTTGATGAAAAGCATATGGAGGCAAGGATTAATCTCATTATAGGGTATATAGATGTGCCGGCTATTGCGGGCGGCAGTCTTGAAAAAGCCGAAAAACATATACAAATCTTAAAGCGGCAATATCCTGATATGACTTTTTCAGTAGAAGGACAGCTTGCAGCAAAGAAAAAAAATTATAAGGAAGCAGACAGGTTGTATCGTCAAGCTGTTAAAAACAATAGAAATCCATCCAATGTATTTGAACTTGCATTATGGCTTCTACACTGCAAACAGTTAGATGAAGCCAATCCCTTGTTTAATGAGTATCTGACAATGGATCTCAGTTGGTCAGATATAGGCAATCCGGATGTCGATTATGGTCTTAAATTGCTCGAGGAAGAACTAAAAGAAAGGGAAAAAAAGAAAAAATGAGGTTCAGGCATAACTGGATGCTCTTTTGAGATCAATACTGGATTTTTGATACTTGATACTGGATGCTGGAAAAAAAGGACTGTACTAGCGTTGTGCCAACGAGCCATTGTCGCTATGTGTCATTTTGACCGGCAGAAGAAATTTTTTCGTAGGGTGGTGTTTTACACACCACCGTGTAGAGGCTTTGCCTCTACATAAAAACCGGTCGGGAATAAATCCCAATGTTGTTGACTTAAGCCTTATAGTTCGTCATTCCCGCGCAGGCAGACATTTTTTAGCAGGATTTAATTTAACATTTGTGATGAAAGAGGTCATTGTAAATATTCAATAACGCATGCATTAAG
>JASFHE010000253.1:0-8783 GCA_050123415.1 Desulfobacteraceae bacterium
ATGATGTTTGTATTGCTTTACTGAACATTGTCTCAGGAGTTTTGGAGAAAATAGCGGAAGATAAAAAGTTTGATCTGATCACTGAAAGGGCAAACGGCGGTGTTCTTTATGTATCCAAGGCCCTGGATATAACCGATGAAGTAATCGCCGAACTGAATAAAGTAAAGCCATAGATAATATTTACCGGATAATTACCTTTTAAAGATTTAATGAGGACAATTTTGGAATTGAATCTCGAAAAAATAGCCGAACAGGTCAAAGGTACGGTAATAGGAGATAAACGAAGCATGATAACCGGTATAAACTCCCTTGATAACGCAAAGGAGGGAGATATCTCCTTTTTCTATGATATGAGGTACAAAGAACAGGCCCTTGGAACCAAAGCAACAGCGCTTGTAGTGTCTGAAGCAATTGACGGTTTTCCCGGCGGGCAGGTGCTTGTGGAAAATCCCAAGCTGGCCTATGCCAGACTTGCTGCACTTTTCACGCCGCCCGTTCCGGCATATAACGGTATCAGTAAAGAGGCTGTGGTTGAAGAAACAGCAGTAACAGGAAAAGATGTCTCGATCTACCCGATGGTTTATGTCGGTAAAAACGCGGTGATCGGGGATAATGTCATTCTTTTTCCGGGTGTTTTCATTGGCAGCAATGTTAAGGTTGGAAACAACAGTGTGCTCCACCCCAATGTTTCCGTAACGCGGGACTGCATTATAGGTGCCAATGTTATAATTCACGCAGGATGCGTAATAGGCAGCGATGGTTTCGGATATGTTCAGAGCGAAGAGGGGAATGTAAAGGTCCCTCAACTGGGTAATGTCCGGATAGATGATGATGTTGAAATAGGAGCCAACACAACTGTTGACCGGGCGGCCCACGGAACAACACACATAAAAAAAGGGGTAAAAATAGACAATCTTGTACAGGTTGCCCATAATGTTGTTATCGGTGAACACAGTATTGTAGTTGCGCTGACAGGGATTTCAGGCAGTGTAAATGTGGGAAAGAACGTTATTATAGGCGGACAGGTAGGCATCAAGGACCACATAACCATCGGCGACTGGGCACAGGTAGGTTCTGCAGCCGGAGTACATAAGTCCCTGGCCGAAGGCGAAGCTGTCCTGGGAAATCCGACAATGCCGCCAAGGAAGTGGATGGAGACACGGGCATTGATAAGAAAACTCCCGGAACTGAACAAAAAAGTAAAGAAACTGGAAAAAAAATTAAAGGCGCTTGAAGAGAAAGAAAACAGGTAATTAAAAGAAGAAAAAAAGAGAGGTCCTATGGAGTTACCATTAACATATCAGGATATAGTAAAACTTCTTCCCCATCGTTACCCTTTTCTGCTTGTTGACAGGGTTACGGAATACGAACCATGGAAGAGGATTGTCGGATATAAAAACGTAACAGCCAATGAAGAATTCTTCCAGGGGCATTTCCCGGGAGAACCCATTATGCCGGGTGTATTAATAATAGAAGCAATGGGGCAGACAGGCGGTATTTTATCCCGTCTTTCCACGATGGAAGAGGAAGAAGGTGAAGGGTCCAGGCTGGTGATCTTTATGGGGATGGACAAGGTGAAATTCAGAAGGCAGGTTGTTCCGGGGGATCAGTTAAGGTTTGAAGTAGAGACCATCAGGACAGGTTCAAAGGTCTGGAAGATTGCCGGCAAGGCCTATGTGGAGGACAGCATGGCAGCCCAGGCAGAAATGACGGCGCAGATTCTTTAATGCAGTTAAAATAAATGACAAAAATCCATACAACAGCAGCTATCAGTCCCGGGGCTGAGATATCCGGGAGTGTGGAAATAGGCCCCTATACTGTAGTAGGTGAAAATGTCAGGATCGGCAGCGGTACGAAGATTGGCGCCCATACTGTAATTGAAGGTAATACCGAGATTGGTGAAAATAACGATATTTTCCATTTTGTTACCATCGGTACTCCGCCTCAGGATATCGGCTACAGGGGGGAAGACACCCGTGTGGTCATTGGCAGCAATAATATTATAAGAGAGTACACTACTGTCCACAGGGCGACCACCAAGCAGGACTGGGTGACTGTTATTGGAAATGATAATTATATAATGTCCTATTCCCATATTGCACATGACTGTGTTCTAGGCAATAATATCATTATGGTCAATGCCGCGACCCTGGGAGGCCATACAAGTGTCGGCGACTGCGTAACTCTCAGCTCTTTTATTGCCTCCCACCAGTTTGTGAGAATCGGGGCATACGCGTTTATAGGCGGAATTACAGGGATTCCCAGGGATATTCCGCCCTATATGATGGCATCCGGTCAGCGGGCAAGTCTTTATGGGCTTAATCTTGTCGGTCTGAGGCGTCACGGATTTTCGAGGGAAGCCATTACCGGCCTTAGAAAGGCCTACCGGATAATATGGCGTGAAAGCAGTGTTTTAAAAAACGGCATAAAGAGGGTAAAAGAAGAAATGGAATCTTTCCCCGAGCTCGATGTTCTCATGGATTTCCTGACTGCCGATTCTCCGAGAGGAATAACCCGGGGAGCAAAATCAAAGGATGAAGATTAGTAATTAATGACAGGCGAGACTGATAATATCGGGATTATAGCGGGGGGCGGTCAGTTTCCGATGATGGTTGCTGATGCTGCAAGAAAAAAGGGAATGCGTGTCACGGCTGTCGCCTTTGAAGGCGAGGCTGACAGGGAGCTTTCCGATAAGGTTGATGATATAGAATGGATAAAGCTCGGTCAACTTGGGAAGCTGATAAAGGCCTTTAAAAAAAGGAATGTAATAAAAGCCCTTATGGCCGGAAGTATTAATAAGAGTAAAATGTTCGGAAATATTAAACCGGACATCAAGGGACTGGCATTTTTATCAAAATTCGCTATATTTCATGATGACAATATTTTAAGGGCTCTTGCGAACGAGCTTTATGAAGAAGGCATTGAAATCGTGAGTTCAACGATTTATCTGCAGGATCTGCTGGCAACGGAGGGCTGCCTGACAAAGAGAAGACCGGACAAGGATGAAAAAAAAGATATAGAAATAGGCTGGAAGGCAGCCAAGGAACTGGGCCGGCTGGATATTGGTCAGTGTGTTGTCATCAGGGACAAGACGATTCTTGCCCTTGAGGCGATTGACGGCACCAACGCCACGATACTCAGGGGCGGTAAAATAGCAGGTGAAAAGGCGGTTGTTGTCAAGGTCAGCAAGCCGGATCAGGACCTGAGATTTGATGTGCCTTCAATTGGTCTGGAAACAATAAGATCGATGATTGAGGTGAAGGCCGGTTTACTGGCTGTTGAAGCAGGGAAAACACTTATTTTTGACAGGGAAAAAATGGTTGACCTTGCTAATGAGAATAAAATTTCCATTATCTCCTGTAATTTAAGGGATACTAAATAAATTAAACATGGATCAGGTTTTATAAAAATGACTGAAAAGGGTAAAAAAGTTAAGGTTTGTGTAATCGGCGTTGGCCAGATGGGTGAAAAACATGTTGAAAAATATTCCAGCAACTTCGGTGTCGAACTGATAGGGGTGTCTGACGTAAACATTGAAAGAGCCAGAGAAATCGGTGAAAAATATAAGGTGAAGGTATTTGAAAACCATATGGACCTCCTGCCACTGGTTGATGCGGCGAGTCTTGCGGTTACAACGGAAAAACATTTTGATATGGCAATAGATATTTTAGACTCTGGCGTTCACATGCTCATAGAAAAACCCATCACCTATGACCTTGAGAGTGCTGATGCACTTTTAAACAAAGCCGAAGAAAAGAACCTGATCCTTCATGTAGGTCTTGTCGAACGGTTTAATCCTGCGGTTGTCAGGATATCAGACTATCTGAATAATCCGCTTTTTATAGAAACACACAGAATGAATAAATTTACCGAAAGGGGAACGGATGTTGATGTTGTCCTTGACCTAATGATACATGACCTTGATATTGTTCTTCATCTGGTTCCATCGGAAGTCAAGGAAATACACTCCATCGGAATGTGTGTTATCACTGATAAAACAGATATTGCCAATGTCAGGATCATATTTGAAAACGGTACGGTGGCAAATCTCACGGCCAGCAGGATAGCTGAAAAGACCCTCAGAAAAATACGTGTCTTTCAGCCGGATGCATATATTCATGCCAACTGCTATCGGAAGGAATTCAGTATAACCCGTTTAAACGAAGGCGCTGAAGACAGGATTAATCTTGCAAAACTGAAAACAGAAAATGTAAAATTTGAAAACAGCGATCCCCTGGCAGATCAGATTAAGCATTTTGTAGCAGCTGTACGCCAGGGTAAACAGCCTGACTCCACAGAAAGAGATGAGAGAAAGGCCCTGAAGATTGCACTTTATGTAATTGAGCAGATACAGAAGGAATGCAGGACATTCCTTCCTGTTGATTAGTTTACATAAGGCAGCTGTGATAAAATATTCCTCAAAACATGTACTTATAATAGCGGGAGAAGCCTCGGGAGATCTGCACGGGGTCAACCTGGTAAAGGCCTTAAAGGAGCTGGACCGTGATATCCTGTTTCAGGGTATCGGCGGTGACAAAATGGTCATTGCAGGGGTTGATATTGTAGAACATTCTTCGCAGATGGCGGTTGTAGGTATTACAGAGGTATTTTCCAGGTCAAACACTATCCTCAAATCCTACTTTAAACTTCGTTCCATTCTCAAGAATGAACGGCCTGACCTTCTTATTCTTATCGATTACCCCGATTTCAACATCATGCTTGCAGGAGCTGCAAAAAAATTCGGGGTCCCGGTACTTTACTATATCAGCCCACAGCTCTGGGCATCGAGGAGAGGCAGGGTAAAAAAAATATCCGAACGGGTAGACAGGATGGCTGTTATCCTCCCCTTTGAAAAGGATTTTTACCGGGACATGGGAGCAGACCTTAAGGTTGACTATGTGGGGCATCCCCTGATGGACCAGGTTCCCCGGAACCTTAAAAAGGATATTATAGAAAAGGAATTCGGGATTAACAGCGGTGACATTGTTATAGGTCTCTTACCCGGAAGCAGGAATCAGGAAGTAAGAAAACTTTTACCGGACATGCTTGGTGCGGCTGAAATAATCTCCTCCCGGGTAGAAAATTTAAAGTGTATCATTCCTGTTGCCCCGACTATTTCACGGGATCTTATTGATAAAATAACCGGAAATTCACCCCTGCATGTTATCAAAACCGGTAAAGGGGTCTACCCCGCCCTTAAAGTATCTGATATTGCATTTGTCGCATCGGGCACAGCTACCCTGGAAACGGCAATCATGGAAGTTCCCATGATCATAACATATCGTATTTCACCTGTTTCCTTCAGCATTGCAAAACGGGTGGTCAAGGTGCCCTATATAGGTCTGGTCAATCTGTTGGCAGGTGAAGAATTGGCTCCGGAGCTTCTCCAGGAAAATGTTGCACCTCAAATAATCGCTGACAGGGCACTTGAAATCCTTACAGACGATGAAAAGCAATCCCGGATTAAAGAAAAGCTTGCGGGGGTCAGAAGCAGCCTTGGTGAACCGGGAGCCTCGGAGAGGACAGCAAAAATTGCCTTTGAAATGATGAAAAAATGTTGATAACACCCAATAAAATGTGTAGTTTAAGGTTAAAAAATGGCCAGAACAATATTGGTGATAGATGACGAAAAAAGCATCCTGAAGACCATCGAAGGCATCCTCACGGATGAGGGATTTGAGGTGCATTGCGAACTGAGCGCAATCTCTGCCCTGAAAAAGATCGATGAAATGATGCCCGATCTCGTCATTCTTGATATCTGGATGCCAGATATGAACGGGATCGATGCCCTTGTAAAGTTCAAACAGGAATACCCGTATATTCAGGTTCTGATGATGTCGGGCCATGCCGATGTTGAAACCGCTGTCAAGGCCACCAAGCTGGGTGCCTATGATTTTATTGAAAAGCCACTGTCCATTGAAGTATTGCTGCTGGCCATCAATAATGCTCTTAACTTTTATCAGCTTGAAGAAGAGATCGGCATACTCAGGGAAAGGGACAAAAACAAATATCATATCACCGGTAAAAGCGAGCCGGTTAAAAAGTTAAGGGAGAGTATAGAAAAGGCAGCCCCTACAAATGCCAGTATCCTTATAATGGGAGAAAACGGGACAGGCAAGGAGTTGGTCGCACATACCATTCACAGGCTGAGTACAAGAAGCAACAAACCCATGATTGAGGTAAACTGTGCAGCCATACCCGAAGAGCTGATTGAGAGCGAACTCTTTGGCCACGAAAAGGGGGCATTTACTGGCGCTGGCTCAAAAAAGAAGGGCAAATTTGATATTGCCCATGAAGGGACACTCTTTCTGGATGAAATAGGCGACATGAGCCTCAAGGCTCAGTCAAAGACATTAAGGATTTTACAGGAACAGAAATTTGAAAGGGTTGGCGGAGCGAGGACCATTCATGTTAATGTCCGCATTATATCTGCCACAAACAAAAACCTGATGCATGAAATCGAGGAAGGAAATTTCAGGGAAGACCTATTTTACAGGCTCAATGTTGTCCCGATTAATGTGCCGCCCCTCAGGGAAAGGGCTGAAGATATACCTGAACTGATTTCGGCCTTAATGAATCAGACATACCTCATGGCCGGCCAGGACAAAAAACAGTTTTCCGATGAAGCTGTTGAGTTGTTAAAACAGTACAGTTGGCCCGGGAATGTAAGGGAGTTGAAAAATCTGGTAGAAAACCTTATAATCATGTCAAGTGATGATGTGATAAAACTTGATGATATTCCGGCGCCATATAATCAGTCACCGGCAAAAAAAGACGAATGCGCTTCATTTCTGGATGCGGACAGTTACAAGGATGCCAGGATTATCTTTGAAAAGGTGTTTATCTCAGCCAAGCTTAAGGAGTTCAAGGGGAATATATCCCAGACCGCGGAAGCAATCGGTGTTGAACGAAGCAATCTTCATAAAAAGATCAAGGCCTATGGCCTGGAAGATTTCAGGGCGGGTTGAGGCGGTAATTTTAAACCAGACGGGTTTTAAACTCGTCTCTACAGGAAACATGGATTAAAAAAAGAAGGAAGGCACTATGGGAAAAAACTCACTCGCTTTTGAAAAAAAAACAGACGAAGTAAAACTGAATATGTCACCTCTTATTGATATGATATTCATATTACTGATATTTTTTCTGGTTACCACTACTTTTGTAAAGGAATCCGGTGTTGAGGTTAATCGACCGGTCGGTTCTGATAAACCTTCAACCCAAGAAAAAGCGAACATTCAAATAAATGTTACAAGAGATGGAATGGTATATGTTGATGGTCAGGCTATCGATATACGGTCAGTGCAATCCAGGATGGAGCGCTTCAAGTATGAAAATCCTGACGGAAACGTAATTATTACTTCTGACAGCAAGAGCAGATTTGGTGTTTCGATCGAAGTACTTGATCAGGTCAGGCTGGCAGATATAAAGAATGTGGTTGTCACTCCAGCGGCTGAATAATTATAAGAGTAGTATACGGTTTATAAACTACGATTTGATTTCATATTTAATCGATAGAGTAAAAACGCTTTTCGTCATTCCCCGACGTAAATGAGAAGGTTTATCAAGAGAGTAGACGTGGCGACCCTAAAGTTTTCCCGCCTGTCTACCTTTCTTCGCACTCTTTTTAGAGGGTTGCCGTTGTCCGGTGCATGTTAGTGTCCGTGGTCGGCCCTGCAATCTTGACTCCGAATTCAATTAATGAAGCACCGTCAATGTTTCTGAACCATCCGGGGAACCCGCAGACACCGGATGCGACATGAGAAAACTGTCAAAGAGTAAAAGTTTTTTAAACATTACCATTCTTCCATAAATTGTGCATTTATACTGCCATAGCTTCCAGCGTCGGCGGAAGATTGTTCAAAAGGGCCGTTTCTGGATGGGCTAGATATGCTGGCACATAGTCCCGCTTAAAATAGCGAATATGCCCTGTTTTAATTAACTTAAAATTACAGTAATTTTTTATAAAAAATCAGGAATTTCCTGATTTATTTTTATCTCTTTTTTTAATATATAGTTCACACTTATAACCAAATATCTATTTCTAAAAAAAAATAATATAGTGTTTCCAACTGGTTAGGTCTTCAGTATGCGTTAGAGTAATTAGGTCGGTTTTTATGGACTCAAATTATGGCAGATCTCATTTTGAATTAAATAATTTATTATTGAAGATTTGGATAATTGGCATAAAAAAAATATGTATGAAAGACAATTCTCTAATCCTTCAATTCTTTGTTTGAACATTACTTTAAATTATCTGATTTAATTCTAAGTATACTATAATTGAATTAAATAATCTTTATTGTATCTATATTTATAGTTGATATTCCAATATCTTTTTGGGGATTTCTGTCAACTTGTATCTAAACCCGGAGGCGAATAATGAAGAAAAGCATTCTATTGGCACTATTTTTTATGGTTATTATACCTGTTTTTACCCTCGGAATTAATCAACCGGCTTTTGCGATAACCTATACAAAACTGACAGGTGGCACGGCAAGCGCAAGTTCCACGAAATCAGGTTACCCGGCATCTCAAGCCTTTGACTCTAATCTAAACACTCAATGGATGGCAACAGTACAAGCTACTTATCCTGATTTTGGAGGAGATAGTCTAACACCACAATGGTTACAATACCAGTTAACCACATCAAAATTAGTAACTTATGAGTCTAAAGTTTTAGCGTTCATGCCGCCAAAGGCAAAGCACCATCCGTGGTCTTTCTGCTCTTTGCCATAATTATTTGATAAATCGCACAATTCTTGAAAGTGCAAAAATTATGATAA
>JASFHE010000254.1:0-8775 GCA_050123415.1 Desulfobacteraceae bacterium
GTTACGAAGTCAAATTAGATTTACTCATATAAAACATCATGTGATATATCCTTTCATTTCAAAGACAAAATTATCTGCTCATCAGAATGAGATACCGAGTCCTTTCCCTAAATCCTGTTCTAATTTTTTTTGAGCAGTAATCAGACTTTGATAAAAAGAAATTTATTTTTGCGACAAAAAAGTACGGTACAGCGGTAATAATCTTCAAAAATGTATTATGACTTGTACTTATATGCTGCCGTCCTTTTTTGATAAGTGGCTGCAATTTACTTAAATATCTTATTATTTAAGGGATGTATCCCTTCAGGTCTGTAAGACTGATTATTACAATAAAAAAATCGTTTAAATATTGAGCAATAACCATGCCATTACATTTATTTTAGAAAGCCCCTTTATTTTTATTATCTTTGTATATTAAAATACATATAACTTATTTTTCTTTCTCATTTCGTATTACTAATAAAAGGAGGACTTCAATGGCACGCCCATTAAAATGGATATTTGGAATAATTGGTGGAGTAATTGCCTTAGCCATAGTCGCGGTAGTAATAATTCTTTTCAGTTATGACTTTAACGATCTTAAACCTGTTATATCTAAAGCTGTCTATGATGCAACCGGTCGGGAGCTTGTTATAGACAGCGATATTGATCTTGATATTGGTTTCTCTCCTTCCCTTGTTTTATCCGGTATTAAATTCCAGAATGCTGGCTGGGGTTCAAGAAAAGAGATGGTGAAAGTCGGCAGGTTCGAGGTTAAGGTTGCACTCCTTCCGTTGATAAAGGGAAATATCGAGGTGAATCGTTTTATTCTCAAGGATACTGATATCCTTATAGAGACAGATAAAAAAGGTAAGGCAAACTTTGAATTTGAAACAGCGGGAAAAGCTCCTGTAACTGAAAAAATTCCTGCAGCCGAAAGCAAACCTGTTGATACCGGTGAAAAGACAGTTGAACTGCCTCCTCTCACAATAAATGAATTTGAGATAATAAACGGCACTCTCACTTACCGGGATGGTAAAACAGGAAAGAGTGAAATAGTTAAGCTCAAAAATCTTATAGCTGCTGTTCAGGGTCTGGACAACCCTTTTTCTTTTGAACTTGAAGGCAGTTACAATGATGCACCGTTTGATGTGTCAGGGATCCTTGGAAGCATTAAGGCGATTAATGATCCCGATATCATATGGCCTGTTGAGTTAGCTGTAAAGGCCTTTGGTGTAAACTCAAACATTAAGGGATCAATAAAGAATCCTGTTGAACAGCAGGGAATCAAGCTTGATTTTAATGTGAAGATTGATGACTGGAATAAATTATCAAAGATAGCAGGTCAGGAAATACCAATAAAAGATGCTTTAAGTGTCTCCGGGAATATTGCTGACTCAGCGCCAAAGAGTTATCAGATAAGTGCTCTGAAGATTGCACTGGGGAAAAATCAGATTGAAGGATCTATTGGTGCTAATCTGACGGGTAAGGTTCCGTTTATAGATGCTTCGCTTTCTTCAAAAGAACTTGATCTCAAGACCTTGATGCCGAAAGAAGATAAAGCTCCAGTGAAAGACACAGAAAAGAAAGAACAGGTTCCTGCAAAAGAAAGTGATAGAATGTTTCCTGATGATCCTCTTCCACTTGATTCTCTGAAGATTGTAGACGGCAGGTTCAAGATTCGTTTTGACAGGGTAATAATACAGCAAATGGTTATTGATAACCTTGTTCTCGATTCCATTATGAATAAAGGCACCCTTAGTGTAAAGCCGCTTAAGGCCAAAATTGGCGGGGGAGATGTCAGTTTAAATTTGAACCTTGCTTCAAAGGATAGCGGAGCTGATCTTTCCACTGTGATTAATGTGCGGGGCTTTAAAATCGCAAAAATGCTGGCGGATGCCGGCTCAACGGAAATAATTGAAGGCAGTATTGACGCTGATATTGATATAAAAGGCCGGGGCAAGTCAGTTGCTTCAATAATGGCCGGTCTGAATGGATATTCACGTATTATTATGGGTGAAGGTAAAATTGATAATAAGATTATTGATAAGCTTGGCGGTGACATGAGTAAAAATATTTTAAGGCTCCTGAACCCCTCGATTGATCAAAGGAAATATACGACTTTAAAATGTATGGTCACCAGATTCGATATTCTTGACGGAATAGCGGATGCAACCGCATTTGTTTTTAATACAAGCATGATGAATGTAATAGGGGAAGGGAATATTAATCTAAAATCTGAAAAGCTAAATTTATCGCTGGATCCATCCACAAAAGGCGGTGTGGCCGGATATAGTTTAAATATTGGTGAGTTGTCTCAGCCTTTTAAATTAGGCGGAACCCTGGTAAAGCCCTCACTGGTTTTGGATAAACAAAAAACTGTCAGCTCAATAGGGAAGCTCCTTGGGAAAAAATTACTTAAAGACAAGTCCGGATCACAGGAAAAAGACTCAGGGCAAAGCAGTGAAGTAGATCTCTGTGCGGCTGCACTCCAGGCAGCTGAAACAGGAGTCAAAATGACTGCTGAGAAAGAATCCGCCACACAGGAAGAAGCAGCCCAGGTTACACCTAAAAAAATAATTGAAGATGCAAAAAAAGACCCTGAAAAACTGATCGATGACATAGTCAAAGATCCTAAAAAGGCACTTAAAAGCCTTTTTGGGAGGTAAGCATCAAAGAGAGATAGCGGATACCAGCCCTGTTGAATTTCCCTGAGAGTATCCTATTTAGCAGGGCCGGTATCCGGTTAATAAATTTATATCTTTGGAGACCTCTGTTTTGAATGATCCAATATAAATATTCTTATTGGGAAACCTTTATTATCGATCAGTCTTCTTCCGTATCCCATACCTTTTAAAATCCTTCATATTTTTATTATTTTTTAAAAAATCAATCATTGTTAAGAAATAACATGGGATAATACTAAGTTAAAGCATGCCTAAATTTGTAAAAGCTATAAACAATATATTAACAATCAGTTATTCGGAAATTTTTTGTTGAAAAGAATTACGCGGAACGAAAAAATGTAAATGTACTTTATATAAATAACTTGACGTTACAAACATACATATGGGATATAGAGGACAATTGAAAACGATATGCGTTAATTTGATGGTGGTTATCTCGAACTTGGGTAATTCATTTTTTCCCAGTTAGTACCCATCCAGAAAGAGGCAATTTCTGGATGAAGCTTTCAGCGGTCAGCTATCAGCCATCAGCTAAGTCTTTATTTTAAAAGCCTTTTGCTGAAAGCTGAACGCTGAGTGCTGACAGCTCCCGAACAAAAACTATAGTTTTTGGATGTACACCAGTTAGATCAGAAAAGGAATTTCTTATATGAAAAAGATAGTTTATGCTTTAGTGTTTTTGTACCTAGTGTTTGTTTTTCCCCCGGCTTTTTCCGAAGAAATCAAAATCAACCTGCCGGAGACCGAGATTGAAAGCACCTTTGAAGAACAGGATTTTGTCGGTCCCCTATTTACGGAAACCAATACCAGCATAAAGGTCACGGAAAAGGGAATAACTGCCCAGGGGCCTTCTGCAACCATGTCGCCGCATAAGGCCATCAGCCTGATGCCCAGTGTCAATCAGCAGAGTATTGATCCGTCAGGGCTTGCAGACATAAGCAATTATCATGAATCATTCAGGTTCCGAGGGGTCGAACCCACAGGAGGAGGCAATCCCGGGACACCTGTAAATGTGGAAAATGTGCCTGTAAGCGGAAGGCCGGGCGGCGGTGTAACCATTTATGATATGGAAAACTTTAAAAGTGTTTCCATATACAAGGGAGGCGTTCCGGCGGATCAGGCCTTTGGACTCACCAATATCGGAGGTAAAATCGATATGGAGATAAAAGATCCAAAGGATGTATTCGGTGTTGACCTGAAACAGGATTTCGGAAGCGACAGCTACAGCCGGACCTTTCTTAGGCTCGACACGGGCCTGCTCGGCAGCGGAACAGGTGTCTTTTTATCCTTTTCAGGTGCAGGCGGTGACAAGTGGAAAGGGGAGGGAGATTCCTCAAGAACAAACGCAATGCTTGGATTATCTCAGAGTTTTAATGACAAATTAAAGGTTTCCGCATACACGATCTATAATAATGCAGATGTGAACACATACAGGACCTTAAATTACACACAGGTATCTTCTTTATCAGATTTTTATGACTTTGATTATACTACAGACAGTACGGATTATTACTACTACGGGTATAATAAGAGCGACTTTGAAGACCTCAGTGTTATGCTGGATCTGGAATACAGTTTCAGCGATAAATCCAGATTGTCAGTAACGCCCTATTACTGGCAGGACAAGGGCGATTATCTTGAAACACTTAATGCTAACAGGATACGAAACTGGGTGATTGACCATGACATGAGCGGTGTGCTGACCCGGTATTCTCTTGATCTTGAGAATACAAGTCTCGATATGGGTTATTTTTATCTGAAGCAGGAAAGACCTGGTCCCCCCACTGCCATGAAACTTTTCCAGGTGACAGATACAGGTCTGCAGTTTAACAATTGGCAGATACTTTCCGAACCCACAAAACATATCCAGAACCAGCCATTTGTTTCGGGCAAATATACTATGGGTAATTTGACTCTTGAAGGCGGTGTAAAGTACCTGGATTATACCATGCCTGAGATCATCACATATTTTACAACAGGCATCGGGGATGTCAGTTATAAGGACGCCCTTGCCATGGCAGATACGGTGGAGGAAAACGCAAGTGCAGATGAAAAGGATTTTACCGAACTGCTGCCCAATCTTGGTGCTAGCTATATCTTAAGCGATACATTGAGCAGCTATTTTTCATATGGCCGTAATTACGGTCTAAGTGTAAAGCTGTATCCGTATTTTATCTCCCAGAAACAGGGTTTTTATCAGGCCGGAATTACCCTCCAGGATCTGTGGGATACCCAGGAGCTTGAGATTGTAGATAATTTTGATCTGGGCCTGAGATACATTACAGAAAAGCTTTATGTTGTCCCGACCGTTTACTATGCAACGCATAAAAATAAACTGGCTGTGTATTATGATGGTACACTGGATATCTACTATCCTGCCACCAATGCGGAGGCCGAATCCTATGGTTTTGAGCTGGAGGCAGGCGCAGTGCCAATGGAAAAAATGTCGGTCTACGGATCATTTTCCTATAACCGGTTTTACTTTTCCCAGGATTTAAGAAACAGAACCGGGGGTATTGTTCCTGTTGATGGAAAGCAGGTTCCTGATGCACCCAAACTCATGTTTAAAGGGATTCTTTCCTATGAGATTGGTGACTTCACCCTTTCTACAATCATGAAATACACCGGGAGCAGGTATGGAGATGTGCTGCATAATGAGAAAATAGATTCATCCACAATCTTTAATCTTGAAGTGAACTACAGTAAAGAAATCCATACGCTTGGTATGAAAAAGCTGGATCTCTCCCTGACCCTGAATAATATCTTTAACAAGGAGTATATTAGCATTATCAACACAAGCGACTACCAGACCCTAGGGTCAACATATATGGCAGGGGCACCTTTTACGGCTTATGTCTCTTTCAGCATCTCTATATAACGATTTTCTCACAGAAAGTAGAGGCCTGGAAAAAAATCAGGAAGCACGGTATGGGATATTTTTATTCTTTTCCGTGCTTCTGCATTTGGTTTTCTTATTCTGTTTTATCACATTCAATCATGCAAGCAGGGGATATCTTCATCCCGGTGAAAAGGTGGTTGAAGTGAGTCTGTTAAATATTGCTAAAAAACTTCCTCCTATAAAAACATCATCAGTCAGGAACAGCATTGTTAAAGATGTAGAGCCTGCTAAAAATGTGTCGCCCCCTCCAGTTATTATGAAGAAAGCTGAAAAACAGAATACTGTTCTGAAAAAGGCTGTAGAAAAACCGGTAATACTTAAGGAGGAGATTATAACTCCTGAAAAAGTCAGCGAGCCTCAAATAACCAGCTCCGGGGCAGTTGTTCAATATGAAGATAATGCACCTTCGGTAGTTGATGAAAAAGTATTTTCTGCAAATAATAAGGCCTTTGAACAGAGTTCTATAGACACTTACGAAGATTACAGCGGTGTACAGGGTGATGGCGCTGTTTTACAGGGGCAGCGCTATGTTGATGAGAATTTTTACTATGTAAAGGATCTTATTACACGAAATCTGGGCTACCCGGTTGTTGCCAGGCGAATGAAATGGCAGGGAACAGTAGAGGTATCCTTTGTGGTACTGAAAACAGGAAATGTAGAAAATATTAGAATTATAACAAGCTCAGGGCACAGTGTCCTGGATAAAAATGTTATTGCCGCCATACAACAGGTCCAGCCTTTCCCGGCCCCTCCGGTACAGGCCGAATTTACCATGCCCATAAAATATACGCTTAAATAATAACTGTTTTCATTTACTATGGAATGGGATTATTTTTTAAAAAATTACAATCTTTGAAGTGAATCAAGTAAAAAATCAAATCTTATCCTTTCCTGCTCAAGTCGAACATGATTGCCCCAGTGATTATTGCGCAATTGATCATATAGAAGTTGTTCTTTCGGGGTTAACCTTGTAAGATTCCCTGCCTTCGGTTTTGATTCTATTCCCCACAATAATCGATGTTCCAGCAGAGTCTGGCGATCCATAAGCATGGATCGTACATGAGGAAAATGAATTCGCAGTTGATTGAGAATTGCAAATCCGTGAGTATCTATATCCCCCCAGTAAAAAATTATTTTTTCTTTCAGCCACGAGGCTGTTGCCAGATTATCAAAGCCGTAGCCTGCACCGAAAATAACAATGGAATCTGCAGTATCCGGGAAAGATAAAAAATTGATTTCGTTTTCAGTGATAAATATTTTTGAAACCGGTAACTCCAGTCCGGAAAAAGATTCCGCAGTTACCGTGATGTCCTGGTCCGTGCCAGATGGTATAAGCTTAAGCACAGGATCAAGTATACGAAAACGCACTCGTGACGGTTTGTCCCGAAAACCATAACGTCTACAGAAACTGCCAATGCCTGTGGCTGTCGTGTCAATAGTGCTCTGATGCATGACAAGATCAAGCAGTTCAATAAGTACACCGCGATGCTTTTCAATTAACTTTGTGTGTACTCCCGGGATGTCTATTTGACGCAGATAGATCATCGGGCGAGGGTGCTGACTTAGCCATGTAATCACTTTTAACAATAGCAGCCAGTCCCCGGCCAGATCTAGGACTCGCAGGGGCTTTTTAAATGTCCATGGTATAAGTTCCGGCTGTTGTTTGGTTGTTTGTTCGAGTAATTCGGAAAATTGTTTTGCCTGTTTGTGCTTACCGATAAAATCGAGCGCATCTTCAAGTGTATTGATCCAAATTTCTGCGGGGACTTCATTTGCGCCGAGTATTCGATGATTTATACTTCGCCACTGGATGCGGAAGTGTTTTGTGTCTGTTGTTAACCTGCCGATCCAATCCCTGACATCAGGGAATTTTTCGCTAAGCTCTCCGGAATTTGGCACTTTAAATTTCAGCTTAAGAGGGAACAGGTCAGATCCTTCCGACATAGAGGCAAGCAATGATCCCTTTTCCCAGAGTTTTTGGACCTGTGATTTAAGATCTGCGGGAGTTGTCCAGTTCATCCCATTATCCTTCGTTTTTCCGCCCTGTATTCCTCTATGGTCAGGTTTTGCAGGACAGAGGATTTTCCATCTTCATTATGGACAAAACCAACATTCGCTACAAATGGTTCGATGATATGAATTTTCTGCAGCGGTGTTACTATAAGCAGCTGAAGATTCAACTGCTCAAAAAGTTTCAGGCCGTATTCCGTTGATTCATCCGAACCGCGGCCGAATGCCTCATCTATAACAACAAACCGGAAAGAACGCGAGCGAATCTCCCCCCATTCCAGGCCAAACTGATATGCCAGGCTGGCTGCAAGAACAGTGTAGGCCAGTTTTTCTTTTTGTCCGCCTGATTTACCACCTGAATCAGCATAATGTTCATGCTCGGTGTCATCTTCACGCCAGCGTTCGCTTGCCGCAAAAACAAACCAGTTGCGGACATCAGTCACCTTAGCTGTCCAGCGTTTGTCCAGGTCAGAGTATTTATCCCTTCCCCGGAAACGTTCAATGATACCTTTTACCTGAAGAAATTTTGATTCCGAATACTGGGCGTCATCGGAGCCTGTAAGGGTGCCCTCTGTACAGGCGCGCAACTCGGCCTGAAAATCACGGATATCCGTGTCAATAGTCAATTGTGCTTCAAGCCTGATAAAACGATTGTCGTTGTAGTCGATCTGTGTGAGTGAATCGTTAATTCGTGCAATCCGTTCCCTGATGGTTTCTCTTTCACGAAAGAGTTGTGACTGGAAATTGGCTACTTCACGAATGGTATTTTCATTAAGCAGTTCCTTAAAACGTACTTCAAAACGAGGCAGATCATCAGACAGTAACTGGTCAAGCATTGACTTGAATTCAGGTCCTGCTGCAATACTGATATCTACATCATGGGTTTCAAGCTTCCATTCATCCTTATACTCAGTCATTGCCTTTACGATCTTCTCACCAAGCCTGCCGAGTTTTCTTCCTTCATTGTAGATTTTACCCTGTATCCAGTCACGCATATCCCGTTCACGATTGTCACATGATTTAATGGTAAGTGACTGGCTGCCGATTGCCTCTTCACGCATTCCCTCAAGGCGTTCAAACTTTTTTCCCAGATTTTCTGTTATGTTTGTCAGCAATGCCTGTGCATGTTGCTGTGTCTCTTTTGCCGTACTGATTTTCTGTTCGGTTTTTGAACGATCATCCTTTCGTTTATCAAGCTTA
>JASFHE010000255.1:0-8730 GCA_050123415.1 Desulfobacteraceae bacterium
ACTGAGACAGCATGGTGACCAGATAGTAAAGGACGCTGTTGAACTTGGGATTATCTGCGACAACCTGAAAGCCGCACAGGCACCTTTGCAGGAGGATATATACCTTGGCCAGCTTCAATGGAAACTGCTTTCCGAGCACATGGCTACAATGACAGACGGAATGTCAAAGGAAAACGTCGGATATCTTCTTGCAGATCTTGCGGCAGCAACAGTAAGCCTTCAGGAAGTGGACAATCTGAACCTCCAGTCCAGGTATGGCGGTGCACTGGTCATCAGGAACTCCAACAATGTAAGAAGGGTTATAAGAAGCACGAATACCCTTGTAGGGACAGTAGCCGCAGCACTTGCAGTACGGGCCGCGGCCGCAAGACAGGCCCAGGTGCAGGATGTCGCTAAGATGATACAGGACAGTGTTCATGAAACCATGGTCGATACCTCACAGAAGGTAGGGGAAGCTGTTGTAAAGAGCGCCGAAATGAACCAGCAGATGATGGCAAATATCGAGATGCTGAAAAAGTCCTGTGATAATTTTGATTTTGCTGCCCAGCGGCTTTCCGAAGTGTGTTCGGAGACAGTAAAGATAGCCACACTCGCAAGTAATGCCATGAATGACATGAATGAAAAACTCAGAAGCCGTGCGGATGCTGCCGACTCCATGCGGCCCCCGGCCTCTGATAAACAAGAATAATCGTTCCTGACCAAGGGAGGATAACAGTATGCCACTGGATAATGCTTTAAAAAGAGCCTACAGTAAAAAATTTGATGCGATAAGACAGCTTGCCCCTGAAATGCTGATACCTGAAGATGACAGGTGGAAGGCATCCCTACAGGATGTAAAAGTGGGAGGATTTCTACGTTACCGGGGCCTGACCTGGATGGTTGAACGGGCAGGCAAATATAATGAATTCAGTGAAGATTTTAAAAAGAAAAAGAAATACAACTGGACTGAACTGCGTCTTTTCTGCATTGAGACAGGCGAAACAATCAATATCGAATGGGAAATCGATGACGATATTGAAATATCCGTTACCCTGAAAGAGATAAAGTTTCATGACCTGAGGGATGATAAAGGCGCAGATATAGACGAAGATGACCTGGATGAGATCTGCGAAAAGGGATGGGAGATTTTCTATCACGGCAAACGGTTTGATTATGATGATGACTATGCGGCAATGTATTACAGGGATTTTTCGGAAGAAAGTGATGATAAGTTATATATTTATGAATTTAAGGCCCACAATGATGAGATGATCAGTATTGAAGAGTGGGACAGCGGATCCGGTGCTGAGTCATACGAGATTTTCCTTAGCCGGGCAGCAAAAGAGGATGAGTTTGAGGTGATAGCAAACGGTGAAAAAAAGGGAGATTAAAAAGTGAGGTTATCGGGAAAAATACGTAATATTTGTTTTCTTTTCCTTTTGGGGTTTATATTGCTCCTTTTTTCATGCGGGGGACTGCAAAAGGCTATTAAAGAGAGGGCTGAGGGAGTTCCTTCGCGGATTGATGAAGCAGCAGCCCAACTGGAGAAATATAAAAATGAGTTTGATAAATTTAAAAAGAGAGATGAGTATAAGTCTGAGTTTCATCTGTATGCGGCTCCAGATCGGGAAGACTGGGAGAATAATTTTTCACTCTCTGACAATGAAATAAAACGGGCTCAGGAGGTGTATGATAATGATGTTTCACCGATCCTGAAAAGGAATGACCGTAAAGAGGAACCTGAACTGAGAAAAAAGCTGAAGCTAATCGATGATACCCTTATCCAGGGTACAAAACTTGCTAGGAAAACAAGCCTGAGAATCAGCGAGCTGCATGAAGCGAAAAAAAACGCAAAGGAAATGACTGAACAGGCAAAGGCCGATTATGCTGATGTAAGCAGTATCTTCAGTGATCTTGAAACATATGTTTACAATACCCGGGAGCAGTTTCCAAATAAAAAGGATGACCTTGATACAAGGCTTTTATGGTTTAAAACGGCAAGAGACAATTCAGACAGGGCACAGGCCTCCGTGACCAATGAGATGGAATCATCTTCTCCTGATTATGCTGTTTTCGCTAATAGCTGCCTGCTGTTATCAACTACCTTAAAAGATATGACCGGCAGGGACAAGACCCTCAGGAAAAAGATCAGCGAGCTTGAAAGGGACTATTCAAAAATATTGCGGGACATGAAAATTGATCAAAGGCCCTGGATGGAAGAGGTGAAATATCAGTGGAACAACTGGTCAGACTTTGACACAACAAGAGAGGTTTACCGGAGAAAAAGATATATCTCAATGGACGATTACAACCGGATCATTGGAAGGTATGGCGAAGAGGGGGGAATACTGTCAAGGGGATCGGACTATGAGATATGGGTTGAAGGTGCTGATATTGAAGAACATTATTATCACAAGTACCTGATTGTTGAAAATGATAAGGAGACTGTTACTGACTGGGTTGAGGTAACTGAGGAAGTCTATGAAGCCAATGAGGATAACCTGAACATGAGCATAGCATCCAAACCCTTCGGCTATTATGAAGATGAGGTTATTAATGCTGCCACACCTCCCGGATTCGATAAGGTCGGAAATCCAAGATATGGCCGATGGGTGGAAAACAGGGAAACCGGGCACAGGGAATGGTCATTCTTTGAGCGGTATCTGTTCTGGCACATGGTCCTTAATGGTATAGGCCCGAGACACAATTACTATACCTATGGAAGATGGGATGACTGGAACAGGAATTATCGCGGAAGAAGGGCATATTACGGGACCGGAGGAAGTGATTTCGGAAGCGCCGGCAGAACAACCAGCGCCAATCCCAGTGTAAGAAACAGCGCATTTGCTAAAAGCGGCGGATTTAAGTCCGCGAGGAGCAGCGTCAGGGGTGCTGGAAGCAGTATGAGGGGGAGAGGCCCCGGAAGCGGAAAGTAAATAGAAAATGAAATATCATATAATATTAAAGAAACGGAGATAAAACAATGCCGACACATACTCTTGCAGAAAGCTTTAAGATATTTATAAGCGCTGTGGGCGCAGGTATTCCATTGTTCATTGAAACTCTGGTCCTCCTGTTTATAGCAAAATTAGTAAGGCAACTGGCTACTTCCTATGATGAGAATGACCAGTTGTTTAATGTAGACAACCAGGCTGTTGGAATAGCAGCGGCAGGTTACTATATCGGGATAATGATTGCCTTCACCGGTGTTATCACGGGCCCTCCCCAGGGGTGGCTTGATGAATTGCGTGACGGTGCCATATACGGCATTCTGGCTATTATCTTTCAGACTGTCGCCGGCTGGACTGCTGATAAGTTGATACTGAGACAATTCAAGGTGAATGATGAACTGATAAGGGATAAAAACAAAGGTACTGCATGGGCCCTGTTTGGTGTTTATTTTGCAACAGGCATGGTAGTAAGAGGAGCTATCATGGGAGATTCCTCGTCACTGGTTTTGGGGATTGAAAGCTCCGTTGTATATTTTATTTTAAGCCAGTTTGCTCTTATTCTCATAGCATATTTTTATCAGGTTATTACTCCCTACAATTTTCATAAAGAAATAGAAGAAGATAATGTGGCAGCAGGGCTTGCCTTTGGAGGTTTTGTGTCCGCTGTGGGCGTTATTCTGAGCCATGCAAGCGGAAACACTATCGGTGCAGGTGATATCCTTATTTTTATATGCTGGACAATTTTAAGCCTGGTAGTATTGAGCCTGACCCGGTTCCTGGTTGTCGAGCTTATACTTGTGCCCGGTCATAAGATAAAAAAAGAGATAATAACAGACAGGAATGAGAACGCGGCATGGATGCTTGTCGTTGGATTTCAGGCAGTAGCATGGCTTTTTGCGTTTGCAGTCTAGACAAATGAGATCAGCAGACAAAGAAAAATCAATTTTCAAAAACGATATAATCTCCGAATCAAACCTTGCCCTGCTTATTTTCGCGGTCTGCATGTTCTGCACCGGCGCCAGCGGCTATGTGTGCGAGGTCCTTCTAAGTACTGTTTCATCCTATATCCTTGGGAATACCGTAGTTCAGTTCAGTGTGGTTGTCGGGCTGATGATGGTGGCCATGGGCTTATCGCAGCTCGTTCAGGTCCTTATCGGAAAGGAACGCCTTGTTGAAAAATATATAGCCGTTGAACTGATACTTTCTCTCCTCTGCGGTTTTACTCCCCTGATTGTCTACTGCGCCTTTGCCTTTGTTGGACCCCATTTTAAATTAATACAGATATCTCTTGCATGCAGCATCGGATTTTTAATCGGTTTTGAGATCCCAATAGTATTGAGAATAAATGAGAAATATGCCGATTCTCTCCCAGTAAACATTTCAAGGACCGTAACATGGGACTATATCGGAGTGGCCTTCGGGCTCGGGCTCTGGTATTTTCTGCTTAAAAAAAATGTCCTGATAACCGAGATCAGTTTTATTGTCGGTGCTATAAATCTTTTTGTAGCCCTGTTTGCGCTTTTCTTTTTTATCAGGTATGGCCTGTTAAAAAATAAATACCTGTGGTTTTTCCTTTCAGGGCTTACCATAGCGGGTATGGTTGCCGGGCTTGTTTATAACAGGGATATTTCTTTCCTGGCGAAACAAAGGCTTTATGAAGACAAAATAATAGTAGATGAACAGACCCTGTACCAGAATATCGTAGTAACTCACAGAGAAGATATTGACGATTACAGACTTTACTGCAACGGGCAGCTCCAGGCATCAAGCAGTGACGAAATAAGGTACCATGAACCGCTTGTGCATCCGGTCATGTCCCTTGTGCCATGGGCCGGAAAAAAAGTACTTGTACTTGGCGGCGGTGACGGCATGGCCTTAAGGGAACTTCTTAAATATAATGACCTTAAGTCGATAACTCTTGTTGAGCTTGATCCTGAAATGATAAGCCTTTTCACAGACAATCCTGTTCTTTCAAAACTGAATGATCATGCCTTTTCCGATCCAAGGGTGAATATATTAAAGGCCGGGGCAGTTTCAGCCGGGAATATTACGCCAGTATACATGGATTCCGATAAGCTGGATAAAAAAGGTGAACCGGTTCCGGAGGTAAGCGCCTACAGCAGGATAATGACTATTGACGCGGATATATATATTGGTGCTGTAACTGAAAAATATGATGTTGTAATCATTGATTTTCCTGATCCGGGATCGGTCGAGCTTGCCAAGCTCTACAGCCAGGAATTTTATCTCAAACTGAAGAGGGTAATGTCCGAAAACGGTATGTTTGTTATTCAGGCAACCTCCCCGTATCACGCAAAGGAGGCATTTCTGGGCATTAACAGGACCATAAAATCCGCAGGCTTCAATACCCTTCCATACAGGAACAATGTTCCGAGCTTTGGTGACTGGGGCTGGATACTCGCGTGGAAAGATCATATCCCGGAAAAGGTTATAATAAACAAGATTGAAACAATGGAGTTCAATGTTGAAACAGACTACCTGACGGCTGATCAGGCAAAGACCTTTTTTAAAAACTGGGGAAAGGGAGAGCTGGAATCAAAATACAAGTGGATTAACAGCTATATGAATCCCGCGTTACTCTGGGCCTATCTTGATGAATGCTGGAAGATTGACTGATAATTAATCAGGAGATAGAAAATGTTTATTTTTTACCGGAGGTTTAAAAAAAAGATAGAGTCGGATGAATCGTCAAAGTCACTGTATATCGCCATACTGCAGTTTGCCTGCCTCATCCTGGTTTACAGTATACTTCACTCTGTATTTGAAAAGGCGGGTTTCTGGGGGGCTGTTTATAATTCCCTGCAGACTGTTTCTACAGTCGGTTATGGTGACAATCCGGCTTCAACAACAGCAGGCAAACTCATTACCGCTGTTTTCGGGTTTATTCTCGGGCTGGGTTTGTTTGCCAATACCCTTGATAAATTTATCGCCTACAGATCCAGGCAAAGAACATTAAAAGAGGAGGGATTTATGCCTAACCCTGATAAGAACGGGTATGTGATTTTAAATTTCCCGGGTGAGCGGAACGCACTCACCTACATTGAAAATATCAGGTATCTCGAACCTGAAATACCCATATGTATAGTTGATGAGGGAATCGAAAGCCTGCCAAAATCGGTTACAAACCTGAAAGTCGATTTCGTGAGGGGATCTCTTCTCAGGAAAGAAACATATATCAATGCCAAACTGGACCGGGCAAAGGCGGTAATTGTCTTTCCCGAGTCGGAAAATCCTGACTGTGATGGTATGACAAAGTCAATTGTCGATCTTGTTACCCGTTTTGTTGATACAGCCAGGACACGGGTTCTGTATTTGTTGATCAATTATGAAAACAGGTGGCTTTTTGATAATATACCGGCTACAGCGATTCTGGAGGACAATGAGATACACCTGATAGTCCAGGAATGCCAGGACCCGAACAGCGCGGGAGTTATCCAGACCCTTATAAGAAATACCGAAGGGGCTATTCAGAAATCTGTCCTGCCGAAAAAGATAGCAGGCTGGACCTGGAGCCGGTTTACGATAAAAACCCAGGAAGTGGCTGAAAAAAACAATATTGAAGTAGCCACCCTTGCCCTGGTTTCCGGTGGTGATATCAACCTGCTGCCTTCCGTGGATACCAGGATAAAAGAAGGTGATTATATTAATCTTGTTGTAAAATCAGGTTTTGACTGGAATAAATTTGAAGACATGCTTATTGCTCATTAATCCGGACCGGATGGAGAGACACCTTGATACACGAATATGAAGCCGTAATTATCGGTGCGGGCGGAGCGGGCCTTTATGCCGCACTGGAGGCAAGCAAAAATGCAAAAACCGCGGTTCTGTCAAAACTCTATCCTGTAAGGAGTCATACGGGTGCCGCCCAGGGCGGGATAAGTGCAGCCCTTGGTAATGTGGAAGAAGATAAACCCGAATGGCATGCCTATGACACGGTTAAAGGCGGGGACTACCTGGTGGACCAGAACGCGGCCCTTGTGTTGAGTGAAGAGGCTGTGCAGGCGGTATATGATCTTGAAAACCGCGGGCTTCCGTTCAGCCGGACACCCGAAGGAAAGATTGATCAGCGCCGTTTTGGCGGTCACACCCGGGATTTCGGAGAGACCCCTGTCAGGAGGGCATGCTATGCCGCGGACAGGACAGGGCATACCATCCTGCAGACCCTGTATCAGCAGTGCATAAAAAACAATGTATCCTTTTATGATGAATACCAGGTAATAGATGCAATCATTGAAAATAACAAATGCGGCGGAGTAGTAGCGATAAATATTGCCACGGGAGAGATACACACCTTCAGAGCAAAGGCTGTTCTTTTTGCTACGGGCGGTTTTGGCAGGATGTTCAAGATTACATCAAACGCCTATGCAAACACGGGTGACGGCCCTGCAGTACTTGCCCGGAGGGGAATACCGTTAGAGGATATGGAATTTTTCCAGTTCCACCCGACAGGTATCAGGGGTATGGGTATTCTTATTACCGAGGGAGTAAGAGGAGAGGGCGGTATTCTCAGAAACAGCAAAGGGGAACGTTTCATGGAAGTTTACGCTCCGACACTGCTGGATCTTGCCCCCAGGGACATGGTAGCAAGGGCCATCACTACCGAGGTTCTGGCAGGCAGGGGTATTTTGGGAAATAAAAAAATTGATGACTACGTGTACCTCGATGCTATTGGTCTCGGCAAGGCAGTGCTGGAAACCAAGCTCCCCGATATCACGGATTTCTGCAAGACTTACCTCGGGCTTGATCCTGCGGAAAACCCGATACCTGTTCAGCCCACCGCCCATTACGGCATGGGTGGTATACCTACGGATACACATGGAAGGGTCATTATGGACGATAAAAACACTGTATGTGAGGGCCTGTATGCGGCAGGGGAATGCGCCTGTGTATCCATACACGGGGCCAACCGACTTGGAACAAACAGCCTTCTTGATCTGGTTGTATTCGGACGCAGGGCAGGGATGCATATTGCCTCGTACGCAAAAGATGCCGGGTTAATGAGAGTATCAAAGAACGCGGATGAATATGCAAAGGAATGGATATCCGGACTGACTGAAAGAGGGAAGACAGGCGAAGCCGGCCGCGTCACTGAAGAAATGAAGACCGCCATGATGCAGCATGTTGGTATTTACAGGAACGAAAAGGATATGGGCGAGGCTGTTTCAATAATAAAAAACCTGCGTGAAGAGTATAAGACCCTGGGTGTAGGAGACAAGACCAAAAAATTTAATACCGAGCTTCTGGAGTTGATTGAGCTGAGAAATCTGCTTGATCTGGCGCTGGTTACTGCTGAGTCCGCAAGGAACAGGAAAGAAAGCAGGGGAGCACACTCCCGTGAGGATTATCCTGAACGGAATGATGAAGACTGGCTTAAACATACCCTGGCAACACTGAGAGGCGACGAGATAAGTATCGGGTACAAGGCCGTGGATATTTCAAAGTGGGAACCGAAGCCGAGGGTGTATTAAGGGCTTTTGCGAAGATATTGGTATATAAAGTCTGAGATGTATTAGGTATTGCGGCTTAAGGTTAGCTGATACTGGATGCTGGTTTCTGGATACTGGATAGAAAAGAGTGAGAGGTTTTATTATAAAACGGGCAGATACCAGAGAGTACTTGTATCGAGCCTCGATATAAGTCTTTACTTAAGTGCTATATCCCCGGTGGCATATAAAATGCCACCCTACGAAAAACCTGAAAAACGTAGGGTGGGGTTTTACACCCAATGTTGTTGACTTAGTGGCATAGCATTTTTCTTTGCCTTGCCACAGACCATCTG
>JASFHE010000256.1:0-8715 GCA_050123415.1 Desulfobacteraceae bacterium
GATGTAAAAAAATGCCGATTTTAATTAATACCCCCTGATTTCGATCAAAAGTGATTGGCAAAAAATAAGGGGGACACTGATTTACAGTTTTATTTACAGTATGTAAATATTTTTGCAAAAGCCTCATAATATTTATAATTTTTTTTACACAGCATAAGAAGATCCATCTTGATGCCCTGATCGGGAAAAGTGATTTTAACAGGGGTTTTGTTGTTTGAAAAGAGTTGTTTTTCATTTATTTCAACGTTTTTCAGGGTGTTTACAATAAGCTCTTCGGGGCTGTCTTTGATGTATCGTGATGTGAGAAATCCTATGCAGGCGTTTTGGTAAGTATCTTCCTCAGGCAGTGTGAAAAGGTTAACCTTGAGGAGCATTCCCTTTTTTATTTCCAAAACCATAACATGGCTGTTTCCGAAAAACAGGACATCCTGATCATACTTTTCATCCCTTTCCACGATCTGTTTTTCAAGAAAATTTTCAATAATCATGATCCGGTCCCTGAGTTTTGCTGCAGATTCAAAATCAAGATTTTTCGCGCAAACCTCCATCTGATCGCGGAACCGGGTGAGTATCTCTGAATAGCGGTATTCAAGCAGTTCTACGGCCAGCCTGACAGATTCGCTGTATTCGTCAGGAGAGACAAGCCCTTCACATATACCGCTGCATTTTTTAAGCCGGTATCTGAAACAGACTTTTTGGGGAAGGCTCCTGCATATGCGAAGCCCGAAGGTTTCAATGGCAAAATTCATTACAGCATCTCGAAAATTCTTACTAAGATAGGGCCCGAAGCGTTTTCCTTCATCCTGTCCTTCTGTTTCCGACCACTGTTTGTTTGACCTGTTCCTTCGATAAGGCAAAAGCCTTGGATATTTTTCTCCTGTAAGGACAATAAACGGGTACCCGACATCATCCTGTGTAAGCATGCTGTTATACCTGGGCTTATAATGTTTAATAAGGTTGTTTTCCAGGACCAGGCTTTCGGTTTCGTTGTTTACAATAATTATTTCAACATCATGGATCCTGGGAACCATACGTTTTGTCTTATAATACTGCCTGCGGGTGCGAAAGTAATAGGAAAGCCTGCGCCGGAGGTTTTTTGCCTTTCCCACGTATATGACCTGGCCTTTGCTGTTTTTCATGAGGTAGCATCCGGGATCAGCAGGATACTCCTCCGGCTTGAAAAAAAAATTCCTTGTGCTTTTTTTAGAAGACTTTTTCTTCATATAATTATTTGTATTCCTTATATTCCTGAATAAAACAGGAATATATGACGATTATTATATAAACAGAAAAGACTATTCACAGGATATTATTACAAACATCGATAATGCCCTTCACTTTATCAAACAGGAGTTAAGGGTAGAATATCAGATGACTGATACTCCCCAAAGAAAGGAAATATTTGAAATTCCTTTTAAAGCCCTCAGAGAAGCAGTCATTAATGCCGTTGTCCACAGGGATTATTTTTTGGACGGCTCTCACACTGTTGTTGAAATCTTTGATGACAGGGTTGAGATATCCAACCCTGGAGGACTGCCACGCGGCCTGTCCGAAAAAGACTTTGGAAAACATGCTGTTCGCAGAAACCAGTTGATTGCATCCATGCTGCACCGCATAGAGTTTGTAGAAAATATGGGCACTGGTATCAATAAAATACGCACTCTTGTCAAGGAAGCAGATCTTCCTGAACCCAGATTTGAATTTGGTGATTTTTATACCATTATTTTTTCCCGAAAACAGACTATTATACCCGAGAAAGAGAACACTTCGGAAAAAACTTCGGGGAAAATGCGGGTAGAAACGCGGGTAGAAACGCGGGTAGAAACGCGGGTAGAAACGCCTGATCTTATACTGGAAAAATTGACATCATATCCTGAAATGACCCTCTCTAAATTAGCTGAGGAAATTGGACGTGATGTAAGCACAGTAGAAAGAGCAGCCTCAAAATTAACAAAAGAGGGTAGGTTGCGTCGAATCGGACCAAAGAAAGGCGGATACTGGCAGGTCCTAAAGGATAAAAACGAATAAAAAGGAAATTATGAACGAAAACAAACAACAATTGGAACAACAGCTCTGGAGCATCGCTAATACCCTGCAGGGAAAAATGGTCGCGGATGATTTCAGGGATTATATTTTGGGATTTATTTTTCACAAGTACCTGAGCGAAAAGATGCACAGCTACGCTGATGAGATTCTGAAGCCTGACGGTGAAAAATATGAAGACATAGATGAGAACACAAAAGAAGGTGTGGTTGGTTTTATGGCCAGGAAAGTAACCCAACCACATACAACCTTTGCCGTATGAATAGGATTGTACTTCAAAATATCAATTGAGCTGTATCTGCAAATGCATTATAAATAATTTTTTAAGTACGGGATAGATGCCCTGAATATTGAGGATTAGAAATTATGAAAATTTCAGAATTAAAGAAAAAATTAAAAACAAAAACACAAAAAGAACTGATTGATGATATTGCTACACTTTATAAATCATTTGATGTGGTAAAAGAGTACTATCAGGTTCAGTTGTTTAGTAACGATAAAAATGTGCTGAAAAAATATAAGGCAATCATTGAGCATGAGTTTTTTCCAGTATCCGAAAGAAAAAATCCGCCAGCCAGGTTATCTGTAGCCAGAAAAGCAATTACCGAATATAGCAAGCTGACGAGTTCGGAAATAAATATTGCTGATATCATGGTCTTTTATGTGGAAACAGGGGCCAGATTTACTATCGAATACGGTGACAATGACGAAGCCTTTTATTATAGTATGAAAAGTATGTATGAAAAAGCTCTAAAATTTATAGTAAATAAGGGGCTTGCTGATATTTTTAATGAAAGGCTTTTAGCTATTGTAAACGACACAGACGGCATTGGGTGGGGGGCCCATGATCAGTTAGGGGAATTATACTTTCAATATATTTAGTAAATAGAGAGCCTGCTTTTTCCAGTTATCTGCTATTGTATACTGCTCATCAAGATTGTATAACCATTCTATTGTACTCAGAATATTTTTATCGGAGTGATCTTCATGAGGAAAAACCAGCCAGGTTCAGAGAAGACTGCCTGATTCATGAACCTCTTACGACATTCAAGTAATTCTGATATTAATATTGTTCTAGATAAATATAATATGATAATGAATAATATATTGGATCAGAAGGATATTCAGGATTTTTTGAAAGGACTTTTTTATGACAAGCCACGACAGAGGACACTATGCAAAGAAACATTCAGGTGAAAAAAGGAAGGTTGATCCTTTAGTAGCAGACACTATTAAAAAAAAGGCGTCTGATGAAAAAATTACCTGCGCTGCTGCCTTTAAAATAGCTGAGATCTGTGGAACAACCGCTGATGAGATAGGATTTACAGTTGATATACTTGAAATTCGTATTATCCGCTGCCAGATGGGGGTCTTTGGTTATGAGCCGGAGAAAAAGGCTGTAAAACCGATGGACAGCGTGCCGGATGAGCTGGAAAAAGCGATAAGGGATAAGCTCGTAAATGAAAAGCTGGCCTGCGCTTCGGCCTGGGAGATTGCCAGATCTCTCAATGTTCCCAAAATGCGTGTTTCTTCGGCGTGTGAAACGCTTTGCATAAAGATAAAATCGTGCCAGCTCGGGGCATTTTGAAAAAATCGTTCAATATTCAGCTCTCAGCTAAAGTTAAAAGCGTTGTATACTGTTTCAATGAACAATCGGGATGGAGTTAAATATAACGCCTCCATTTTTTATTAGAAAAAATGGAGGCTTTTGTTTAAGTTTTATTAACTTAGCAGCTTGAACAACTGCTGCAGGAATCTCCCTTGGGAAGGTTCGATGTTATTGAAAAACCTGAACCTCTTTCACTGCTTACAAAGTCTACATTTATAGGCTTTGCCTGTTCCAGCAGGTTTTTATCAATCAGGTATGTAACCCCATTGTCCTTTATAACCTCATCATTTTTTGCAGGCTCATCCAGAGCCATTCCAATCGATGGGCCTGATCACCCGCCTTCTGAGAGAAAGAACCTTATATATGAAGGATCTTTCTGTGCCTTCAGAAAATCCGAAATTTTCTCGTTTGCCGTTTCTGATACTGTTAACATTAATGCCTCCTTCTGAATTAAGTAAATCCTTGATTTAATGACCTCAAAATATACATATTATTCGGCATGTCAAATTTATTTATTAAATAAAATCCGGGATTATTATTACTCATGCGAATGCGCAGGATTATAACATTCATCTGCACCGTATGGTTCTTCAGCCATCCTGTTTTTAAGCCAGATCAGCACCTTGTCAAATTCCCCTGCTAACTCTTTTACTGCCTTGCCTCTGTGACTTATGCTGTTTTTTTCTTCACCGGTCATCTGGGCAAATGTCTTTGACATGGGCGGATAATAAAAAAGAGGATCATAGCCAAATCCATTATCTCCCTGCGGGGAGCCGGTTATCTCGCCTTCCACTTTACCGATATATGTAAGGGCGGGTCCTCTCGGAACAGCTATAATAAGAGCTGTCTCAAAACGGGCCTTTCTGTTTGCCTTATTTGCCATTTCATTTAACAGTTTTCTGTTATTTTCTTCATCGTTTGCTTCTTCACCTGCATAACGGGCGGAATAAACACCCGGCGCTCCGTCAAGGACATCCACTACAAGCCCTGAATCATCGGCTATTGCGGGAAGTCCAAGTACTCTGGCAGTGAAGTGCGCCTTGATATAGGCGTTATCTTCAAATGTATCCCCATCCTCATCAACTTCAGGTATGGGGCCGAAATCATTAAGGCTTTTGATATCAATGTCATAGCCACTTAACAGATCTGTGATCTCCCTGATTTTCCCCTGGTTTCTGGTTGCAAGTACAATCGGTATTTTACTCATTTAATTACAATCCTCTCAAGTTTTGCCATCTCTTCTGTTAGTTTCTTTGCTTCCTCTTTATATCCCGGCTTATCAACCATGGCGAACATGGCCTTTTTATAGGCTTCGACACCTGGCTGGATAAACGGATTATGCCCTAAAAGATATCCGCTTATGGCGACTGATTTTTCCATCATGTAATATAACTGCCCGAGATTAAAGGCATTTCTTTCAGGAACGGTTATGGTCATGTTGGGGACACCTCCAAGAAAGTGCGCCCAGGCCGGTCCTTCAATTACCTTTCTGTTTACGTAATTCATATCGTGACCGTTGTCAGGTATAAAATTCAGGCCGTCTAAGTTTTCGTCATCCACCGGAATATCAATACTGTTATCATGCCTTTCAAGTAGAAGGAAGGTTTCAAGTATATTTCTTTCTCCATCCTGGACCATCTGACCATTGGCGTGGAGTTTTTCGGAATAAAGTGACGGTGATATCCACATCCCGTGCCCATTGTGTCCTTCGCTTTCAGGAAAGAGCTGTTCCATCCACTTTGCGACAGGCATTAGAGAGTTGGAGTTGGTGGCTACAACTTCTATTTTTTTTCCCTTCAGCCACGCAGCATGTCTTATAGCAGCGTAAACAAACGCGGGATTTGTCCAGAAGTCATCTGACATCGTTATTTCACGCATGGTCCTAAAACCCGCAATAAATTCCTCAATATCGATATTGGCCATAGCAAGTCCTACCAGACCGACATCAGACAACACGGAGAACCTGCCCCCTATATCGTCAGGTACGACAAATGTCTCATATCCTTTTTTGTCCGCCAGGTTTTTCAGTGCGCCTTTGCTCTTATCGGTTGTGGCTATTATCAATCTGTCACCTTCTTTTCCCATATTTGTTTCTATCAGGCGCCTGATTATCCTGAAGGCCACAGCGGTTTCGGTCGTGGTTCCTGATTTTGAGATAACGTTAACAGCGATACGCTTTCCATCAAGCATGTCAAGTGTATCCCTGAAATAATCAGGATCCATGTTCTGGCCCAGAAAATAGATTTCGGGCGCGTTTCCCCTGGCCTCCCTGCTTAACTGATTAAAGTAGTTATGTGTAAGCGCGCGAATTGTTGCCTCAATACCCAGGTAGGACCCACCGATTCCAAGTGAAACAAACGCGTCTATATCAGGTGAAAGCCGCGCTGTGAGTGATTTTATTTTTTCAATATGCTCTTTTGTAATATTCACCGGCAGATCCACCCATCCGGTCATGGGGATATTGCCATCAAGGATATCGCCTTTGTTCTGCCTGAGCATCTTATGGGCGTTTGTCACATCAGAAATGAGCGCCTCTAACTCACTTTTTTTAATGGGGTTTTCGCCCTGGGCATTAAAAATATTTGTTATATCGATTGATATACGGTTTTTCTGCCTGAATTCTTCGGTACTAAAGGATTCATTATTCCCTTTGCCCCTGGCAATCTGTTTATTTATTGTAATATTGTCGCCATATTCTGTTATTTTTATTCTGCTCATAACATTATCCCTTCTTTATCAATAGTGGAATTATGCTGTCTGTGAATACTAGGATATTCGAGTGGCTTAAAAAATGAAAGAGTTTTTCACTTATGTGCCTTATCTTTATAAAGCCTTGAATCGGCGAGACGGATCAGTTCTTCCGGATTGTATTGTTCAGAAAGTTCATTACTGCTTGATATGCCGTAACTCATTCTCAGCTTGAATTTTTGAGAATTCCACTCAAATGTATGTTCACTGAGATTTTCCATGACCCTCGTCATTATTGAGTGGGCATCCGAAAGCTCGGTCTCGGGAAGGAGGATTGAAAATTCATCGCCTCCGAAACGGGATACGATATCGGGCTGGCGAAAGGATTTTTTTAATATCAAGGCAAATTCTTTCAATACATAGTCTCCTGCCTGATGCCCCATTGAATCGTTAATTCTTTTAAAATCATCCATGTCTGTCATAACAAAGGAGATGGATTTTTTATACCTTTCGGCCCTGGGAAGCTCTTTTGCAAGAAAATCAAACAGGCCTTTCCGGTTATATATTCCGGTGAGGCTGTCTGTTACAGCGGCTTCCTTCAGTATGAAATATTCCTGCGCGTTTTTCAGCGACAATGAAAGCATATTGGACAGTGTATTCAATAAGACATCCGCTTCCCCGGATTTCTTATCCGAACCTTTTGCCTCATATAATATGTATCCAAGTATTTTCCCGGCATAGTCAAGCGGTGTAAGACTAAAATTATGCATTCTTCCTGAACGGCAGTTATTCATGCTTATAAGATTTAAGTCAGTATCTATTATTGATATTTCCTGACCATAATCCGAATTGACTTTATCAATGATATCAGAAATAAACTCATCGCGTACGGCGATATTTTTAGGCTTTCCCATATGCAGGGTCAGGTTCCAGTGTGAACCCATCTCAAAAAGCAGACCGAAGAACCGGTATTCCATTGTTGCTTCAAGTCCGGCATCAATCATCCTCTGGAGAATCCTGTCCCAGTTGACATCATAGGAAATTTCACTGCTCAGGCGGTTAATAAAACTAAGCTGCTGGTTACGTTTTTTAAGTGCCTCTTTTTCCGATTCAAGACGGGTATTCAGCTCCCTGAGGTTGTCCGTCATATCCAGTATTTCAATAAATGCACGCCTGTTCTCCAGGCCGCCAAGGATAGTTCCCTTCAGACGTTCAGCCAGAAACTCTCTTGGAATATATGCATAAATACCCTTATGCAGGATTTGTCCCAATTCTTCGGAGGAGATACTGTTACCGTAGAGAATCAGACAGGCCTTTGATCTGCTTTGCTGCAGGTCATAAAAAAGATTGATTCTGTCATGTATCAGGTCTAAATCCGCCAGGATCAGGGCGCGCCTGTTTTCATTCAGAACCTTTTCAATATTATTATTAAAGGAAATTCGGGAGATATCGTATTGATTGTCAAGGATATCGCTAAATCCCTCTTCATCCCCTTCTGTCTCACTGATTAAAAGAATACTTTCATTCATGATAATTCACAGTCTTTTATAAAATATATAGCTTTATAAATATGCAAAGAATATGCCGGTATGAAAAATTATTTATTTCATACTAAATCAGTTCATGTTGTTCGGGTCAATAATGAAATATATTATTCCTCATCAGGATATCTTTTTGCAACAGATTTCAACATGTCGTGGCATCCGAAAAAAGCAGCCACAATATCCGGGTCAAAGTGTGTGCCAGAACATTTTTTTATTTCTTCTAATATTTCATCCTCTTTCCAGGCCTTTTTATAGGCTCGCCGGGAGCACAGGGCGTCATAAACATCGGCAATCGCCACAATTCTACCGAACAGAGGGATTTCTTTTCCTTTCTTTGGAAGAAATTGTTCGTTTTCTTTTTTATCCATACCAGTCTGCAAAATATCTATTTTATCACTATGTCCCGGATAACCGGTTCCATCCCATTTTTCATGATGGTTGAGGGCTACTTCCATTGCAACTTCATCAAAATCTGACTGTGTTTCTTTAAAAAGTCTTGCTCCGAGATAGGTGTGGGACTTCATTATTTCAAACTCGTCCATAGTAAGCCGGTCCGGTTTTTTAAGAATGAGGTCACTTATGGCTACCTTGCCGACATCATGGAGCATTGCTGCCATTCTGAGGACATCCTTTTGCATTTCAACTTCATCGGCAGGGATGCCTTTTGTCCTCGCCCATTCCTCATAAATTTCAACGGAATAGGCCCCCACCCGGTTTACATGGGCTCCTGTCTCTTTTGGATCTCGCAACTCGGCCATGCTTATCATCCTGAGGATAATGTTCCTGGTTGTCTGGGCGCGTTCAATAGCAAGACCGGCGCTTGCTGCAAAG
>JASFHE010000257.1:0-8708 GCA_050123415.1 Desulfobacteraceae bacterium
TCCTATGAATCCATCCTTATAACAAAAACCGTGTCACGCATGATAACGCCCCTGAACATACCTTTGTATTTTGTGCTGAATAAAACAAATGCGAATATTTCCCGGTCGCTTCGAAAAGCCCTTGGCGATACTTCCGGGATAATCGGTGAATTTTCTCATGATCCCGGCATTTTTGAAGCCGGCCTTAAAGGACGGGTCTTTTTAACAGGAACTCCGGCGGCGGAAGCGGTTCTGGCAAAAATTGAAGAAGACAGACTGGGCGATTCCTCATTCACTTAAACGGGACGCGGGAAGTACGTTTCAGCCCCGGCAGGGACGGCTGGTCCGGCGCGTCCATGCCGGATCTGTTGAGCAGATCGTCCAGGTCCTCGTCCGTCAGCTTGTAGTGGTAGAACAAATCGTAGAATTCCTTTGCCCTGGCCCGGAACCATTCCTTTGGGAACAGATCCGGATATAGTACGTGTGCGGTCCACGGGATGCCTACGATGCGGTTCTCTCTTGGCGACCGGTCGAACCAGTTGTACGGCTGGCTGGGCGCGACGTAAATCTTGTTGTTGCGGACTGCGGGGACAAGTTGCCAGGTTTCGTCGTCGGGTGCGTTTTCCGCAAAAATCCTGCTGGTTGTGATGATGACGTCCGGCTTCCAGACCAGAACCGATTCCATGGTGACCGGAGTCATGCCGGAGCCCGAATTAAAGGGGCAGACGGCTACGTTGTCGCCGCCGCAGACGTCGATGAGCTAGGAGTGGCAGGAGCCGGAAGGATCGGTGGAAAGGCCGTTGTTGCCTTCCGCATAGTAAACTCTTGTCCTCTTTTCCGGCGGTATTTTAGCCACCGTGGTTTGCACCTCCTTCAGCACGCCCTGGTAGTAGGCATTCAGTTTCGCGGCCCGGTCGGGGACGCCCAGCACGTATCCCGTGAAGAGCAGTCCGGGACTGTAACCGAGTGCGTCTCTGGTGTTTTCCACACATACCAGCGGGATGTTTCCGTATTTTTCCTGTAGCAGCTCGATGTTCTGTCCGACACCTACGAACACCAGATCCGGATTTGCTGCAATGGTGGCTTCTATGTTTGCACGGCCACGATCCCCTCTGAAGATGGTTTTTTTCCGGTACTTCTTCGGGATGTACTTTTTGTTTTCCCTTGAGGAGGTGCTGAGCAATTCGCACATCTTTTCCGGGGCGAGCATGTAGACGAGAGTGCTGGGCATAACTCTTTTTATGTTCACAGGGATGCGTATTTTGCGGCCCGCCATATCGGTGATGGTCCGGTATTGTGCCCCTGCTTCAGGTTTTTTGTCCCAAGCCTGCTCCTGCGCCTGTGACGTGACCGTGGCGAGGAAGACCAGTCCGAAGAGGGAGAGAATGAGGATGTTTTGTTTTCTATTTTTCATCGGGCCAATTACATGTATACTTCTCTCGTTCATATTTCAATATCGTTGTCTTTGAGTTTTATGTATTACAGTTGTATTGTCGTAGTGCCCTGGGTATACAGATTCGGGCTCCATCGTTTAGTTCCATGATTTCGATTTGTGTGTTATATGCCTCGTAAAGACTGGCCTTGTTTATAACCTTTGTTGTTGGGCCGTATCTGATGATTTTCCCTTCCTTGATCATCACTACCCGGTCCGAAATCCAGAGGGCATGATCGGGGAAATGGGTAGTCTTAATAAATGTATATCCGCTTTCTGTGAGTTCGGCGATCCGGGCCAGCAATCGTATCTGGTTGCCGTAATCCAGGCCGTTGGCAGGTTCATCCATGATAAATATGTCAGCCCCCTGTGTCAGGGCGCGGGCAATCAGGACCAGCTGGCGTTCACCTCCGCTTATTTTGGTATAGGGCCGGTCCTTTAGATATGAAATAGAAAGCCGTTCCAGGGCATTCAGGGCCGCCTGCTCGTCCTTATTGTCATATCTGAAAAAGAATGGCTTATAGGGCATTCTGCCCATCATTACAACATCCAGTACCCTGTAACCGAAAGAGGGGTTATGATTCTGGGGCACATATGCAACACGGCGGGCAAGTTTTTTGGGAGATATAGATAAAACCGGGCGCCCTTCCAGCAGTACCTGCCCGCTTTGGGGGCGGTAGAGCCCCAGGATGAGCTTTAACAGGGTTGTTTTACCGCTGCCATTAGGGCCCAGTAAAGCGGTAGTCTTACCCTGCTCAATGGAGAGTGAAATATCCCTGAGAACCGGATTATGTGAGTAGCCATAAGTAACATGATCTACTGTAATCAAGGCCATATTCAATTCCATCCTTTTTTTGCCCTGCAGAGTATAAAGGCAAAAAACGGTATTCCGACCAGCGAGGTTATTATGCCTATAGGTATCTCCATATTAAAGAGCAATCGCGCGATGTTATCCGCGATCAACAGATAAATAGCGCCTATAAGGGCGGACATCGGCAGCAGTATGCGGTTATCGGGCCCTGTAATCATCCTGGCAACATGAGGGATCAACAGCCCGACCCAGCCGATTATCCCGCCTATCACGACGGTCAGAGCGCTTATAACGGTAGCAAAAAATATGAAGAGGAATCGAAGGAAGGTCACATTGATTCCGAGAGAACGGGCCTCTTCATCGCCCATGCTTAATACATTGAGATAGCCTGAAAGCAGTATAAGAATTAAAACACCTGCAATGATCGGACCGCATACGGCAAGAAGGGTGGTGCTGTCAACAGCCGAAAGCCCTCCCATCAGCCAGTAAACAATGGTCGGCAACTGATCATAGGGGTCGGCGAGATACTTGACTACCGACAAAAGGGAAGTAAATAATGCACCGCTGATAATGCCGCCCAGGATCAGCATCACAAGCCTGTCGCCTTTGCTCAGCATCGAGAGTCCTATTGCTGCGGCTACTGCGACCAGACCGAATACAAAGGCTCCGGTCTGAACCATTATCCAGCTTTTTGCCATGACCATTCCAATGGCCGCCCCGAAAGACGCCCCGGACAGAACTCCAAGCAGTCCCGGTGAAACCAGCGGATTTATAAACATGGACTGGAAAGTAACTCCTGAAACCGAAAGGGCAGCGCCTATCAATATAGCTGCCATTATACGTGGCAGCCGGATATCGATCAGGATATTTTTCAGGATCTTGTAATTCCGGGGATCATCAATAACAGGACGGTCGAAAATATGGAATTTTGCAAAGCGGAATATATCGCTGATGCTCACAGGGTATTTCCCCATGCACAGGGATATCAGTATTGTCAGACCTAAAATCAGGATCAGGATAATAATCGGTTTTTTCATTGTTGAAGGATTTCCCGGGACATTGCTTCATCCAGCGAGACATTGAGGAAGAGTTTATAAAAGCGTCGGGTCTCCGCTGCTATATCTATAGGGTATGCCTCGGGATAGAGACTGTGCGTCATCCATTTAAGGCCCAAAAGACGCATAAAAGAAGGCGGGCGGTCAAACCAGTTTAACGGCACACAGGGAATCCTGTAAATCCGTCCGTCTCTGACTGCTCGTATGTTTTTCCATTTGGCATCGGTTTTTATTAATTCGAGAAATAAGGGTTCCTGGGACACGATCACCTCGGGATCGTATTTGAAAACCTGCTCCATGGATATCTTTTGCATGCCGTAGGGGCTGCTGCTGATACAGCGGTGAACATTTTTGCCGCCGCTTAGGGGAATCAACCGGGCATGTACGGATGTGTGGCATTCGGTGCTGAGTCCGTCAGCACCTTCTGCATAATATACGGATACCCTGTCTTTTTCGGGTATGGCGGAGCAGGCCTTTTCCACCTCTTTGACAGTCTGTTCGGCATAACGGCAAAGGGCATCTGCCCGTTCTTTCAGGTTAAGCAGGTTTCCCAGAAATCGAAAGGTATCAGGGTAATCGGTAACTGAATCCATTGTAATGTATACTATCGGGATGCCAAAAGGTTTTAGTGCCCTTTCCATTTTTTCATTGGAGGCAGACAGACGATTCCACATCCAGACCAGGATAATATCAGGCTGCACTTTTAACATGGTCTCCAGGTCAGGCGACGATCCCCCCTGTTGCCCCCCGATAACAGGCAGCTGGTAAATGCGGCGATCCAGATATCGTTTATCCAGTAAATCCAATGAAAGATTCAGGCCGGCCAGCATGCCGGGCTCAATGGCGTAAACCATGAATGTGGCGGGAGGCGAAGTGCCATAAACCTTTTTGATAACATCAGGCACCTCGACATGTCGTCCGGCCATATCGACAATCTCTCGCGCATCTGCCATGCTGCCCGAAAGACACGGCATAAGGATAATCATAAACATCATAATGAGAGATGTTTGAATTATTTTTTTATTTCTATTTTTGCATTTCAATCCAGGTAGCATCTTCACCCTTTACATCCGATATTATACGGCATCCCTGCAGCCCCGTTCTATCCAGTAATTCCTGAAGCGAAGCGCCTTTGAGAAAATTGGTATTTCCCTTTTTCTGTGTTGCTTCCCTTGTCTTAAAAATCCTTCCTTTTATACGCATACGCATGCTTGGAGGCGTATACCTGCCCAGGCCCCCACCTACAAACGCAATGCCTCCGGGTTTTAAAACCCGGTATATTTCCTGTAAGCCTTTTACCTGATCCGCCCAGAACCATAGAGAACCGCGGCTTACAACAAGATCTGCGAAATTATCCTCAAAGGGCAGGGCGCTTGCATCGGCCTCGGTAAAATGCACGATATTATCAAGTGCCCAACTTTCAACATTCTCTTTTGCCTTGTTTAATACATCACTTTTGATATCTACAAAATATACTTCCAGATTGCTGATTTTTGCCAGTTCAATGCCCATGTAACCGGGCCCTGTACCAATATCCAGGCATATCCCGTTTTGGATATGATAATCATCCAGTATCTGCTGTGCGATCAGGGGGTATACGGGCCTTAGTTCCGAATATCCTTCAGTCAACATAATTTATCTCCTTTTCCATACATTCCTTGTTTCCCGTTCTATTATTTAAAAATCCGGCGGCACATTTGTTTACTGCGGCTGATCATGTCTCCCCTTGACGATCTTAAGAAAGGTATCCCATCCCTTCCAGCGCATACTGCAATTGTTTTTCGTTATTAGTAAAGGCATCGGGACGTCTTTTGATACCGGTATAAAGCTTTGTAATGCAAGATATTCCTGCACTTTCGGTGACATGAGAAAGCTGCCCGCTTCAAACAGAGGTTCAGGGGCCTTTTTGCTCCATACCATTACCTGGGGCATACAGAAAAGGCCGTCTTCCGGCCAGATAATCCGGGTATTTTTATTACGTGATATGCGCGCAAAAGCGATATTTGTTATGCCTATGGGATATTCTCCCTCATCCACTGCGGTTACGATTTCCATGGGATTTCCATGGTGAATGAAGTTTTTCCCGAAGTTATCAAATTTATCCGGAAAGTCGGCTTTCATACAGGATTTGATAACAACCGATACAATACGAAATTCATCCGGCATGAGAATCCTGCCCGCCCACCTGTCATCCAGGAGGTCTTCCCATGACCGGGGAATGTCGTCTTCAGTGAGCAGATTTTGATTATAAAAAGTAGCAAAGGGTATGATCACGAAGGGATGAAAATAGCCTTCGCTATCCTTAAAACCGATATCGTCAAGCTCCTTTCTAAGCGGGAAACGGTCCGGGAGTGATTGAAAGTGTTCCGTGATATATTCTTTGGTCAGGTCGGCAAAATCATCCACATGACCTACAACCAGATCCGGCAGTTCTCCCTTTTCTGCATATGATTTGAAAAGACTTTTTTCATCGGCACGGTGAGGCTGTGTTTCCACCAGCACATCGATGCCGTATTTTTCCTTTAACTGCATGCAGAATTCTTCCATCATCTGAACTATTGTCCTGCTGATATTAAGCGGACAGTGTAGTAAAATTTTTGCCATATTGAATATTCTCCTTAAGGATATCTTTTTGTTTAATGATTTCCCCGTTTCTGACGAAATCGCGCAAATGTGATATTTCCTTTTCAAGTGTAACCAATTGTTCCATGAGATTTTTTTCTTCGGGTGTCGTATGGTGATGTTTATACATTCCCCCGTTTTTCATGATCACCCTTTGATCGGCCATTAACATTAATGTCGGGTCATGTGTTACAACCAGCACCATCTTGCCCTGTCCCTTGAGGGTATTCATGGCCTTTAGCCTGTCGATACCGGCGTTTTCGATTTCATCTATCAGAACCACAGGCGCGTTGCTTATCAGGGCCACATCTCCAACCATAAGGGCGCGGGCCTGTCCTCCGCTTAACAGTGTCAGGTTATCTTTCGGTGATACCGGTTCTCCGGCCAGTTCGTTCGTGACTTTAAGCACATCACGGATAATCCTGTCGGGATCTTCAATTTCCCTGACCCGCGCATGCCTGTGCAAGAAATCTTCAACCGAAGAATCCATTACAAAATTCATCTTCTGTGATACTTCAGCCACCAGGCGCCGTGATATTCCGTAAAGGGAATTGTCGTCTGCCGGCAGATCGTTTATCAGTATGGCCCTTCGTGTAGGAGTTTCCCCGTCTGAATACTGTTCAATATCCGATATAAGCTGAGTTTTGCCGGAACCTGTCGGCCCGACAACCGCAAGCATTTCTCCCGTGTTTATATCCAGGCGTTTTATGGATTCCGGGTGACCGGCTTTATCCCTGCCGCCAAGGACACTTATCTTTTTCAACATGCCCCGGACTCTCCAAAATCTATCTTTTTTATGTTTCCCATCTGATAAGGGCTTCCTACAATCGTTTCTCCGGCGCAATAAGAGCAGATCGCCGCGGGCATGGGATACTTCAAAACCGTGCCGTCAATTTTATCCAGGGGATTTTTTTTCAGGATCTCATTCTTGAGGCGCAAAGATCCCCTGCCGTTCAGACCGTTGATGTCAATGACTCCGGCTTCGGGATTAACCGATCCGACCTGGTGCCGGAATACTTCCCTCTCTGCCTGGGAAACAATATCACCCTTTGTAACGACAACGATATCTGCCGTGCTCAGCATGGGGCCTATTTTTTTAGGAGTATCAAGGCCGACAAGATAATCTATTACGCAGATGGTCAGGCAATCATGAACAGCAGGTGCGCATCGATGGCATAATCCGGCTGTTTCGAGGACCACTGCATCGACGTTTTGCCGGTCTGCCCATGACCAGATTTCTTCAAGATTGGCAACGTAAAAATGATCAGGGCAGATATAATCGCTCAGGCCGAAGGCAACCGGTATCCCGAGACTGCGATAGCGTGCGTCGTCCGCAGTTTCAAGACAATCGATCTTACAGGCTGCGACCGGAATACCGTCCTGTTGAAGATGCCTGATTGTATGTATCATTACCGATGTCTTGCCGGAGGAGGGTGTTCCTGCGACAATAATAAATCTCATGGACAAAACCGATTCCTTTCAGATCATGTTAGTTTATATTAAAAAAATTATATGCATTGTTTCTCTTTAACCTGTCCTGCGTCTTAACGATTAAAAAACTTCTTTACGCCGGGACGTACAAACGTATAGATAAGGAAACTTAAAAACCATAAAACCAAAACCGTTATAAAACATTTTACATTGAAGCTGTGTACAAAAAGCTTTGGTTTGGGTTTGGCCTCCTTTCCGGGTTTAATCTCTGTGCCGGGATCTGCAGGGGGTGGGCTGGGCATATTGATGTCGTAGTATATTCCCTTATGCCAGCCCGGAATCTTAAATTCATCATTATCAACCTTTAAGACAACGGAAGGTTTCTGTGTCATATTGTTTTTGCCGGGTTTGCCCTTGCCCGGTCTAATTATATCCACACACTCGACCTGGAACGGGAGGGAAGGATGCTGCAGGATTTTTCCTTTTTCAATAACCGGTCCCGTAGATTTAATGCCTGTTACCGACGATATAAAGTAAAAGAAAAATATGAGTATAAAAGAGGCATGAATAAACAGGATACAGGCCTTCCTTCTAATTAAGCCGGATGCATTCTCATTGTTTGAAGTGACTGATGAGAGTTGCTTGAACTCAATGATAACCCTTGCACAGATGTTAAGGGCAAGGATAAAAAAACAAATGGATATTATTATAAACCATGATGTAATTACAGGGTGTTTTGGGCCGGCATTGATTAACCAGTCCGACAGCAGAATGTTGTTTAAAACCATGAACCCGCCGTCAGTACCCTTTTTGCACATGACGGATGCCGCATAAAAAAGAATAAAAAGGATTATGGAAAGCCGGAAAAACAGCTTGACAGAAGACAGACCTTCCAGGCACCTCTTAAAAGTTGAATCATTTTTTATTTCCATGACCTGAATCTCCTTATTAGTCTTGTTCCTGATTTATATGAGTACGATTACCCTGAAGCCTATCAGCCCGATAAATCCGATGATCCCGAGGACGGGCAGTGTCTTTTCGGAAAGCCCGTTTACCCATTTTACATGGATCATGCCCGCATAAAACAGCCATATGGCAATGAACATCAGGTGTATCGGGTTCCAGGTCCAGTATGTGCCGTGATAAATAAGTTTCCCGAAGGAGCCTACAATCTGGGACAGCGTAAAGACGGATACACCCCATATTACACACTGGTTTATCCTGTTATAGATGGATTCGGCGGAATTTACCCCGGATTCTCCATCCGGTTGACGTTTTTTAATGAAATAGGCGATTGAAAGACTGAAACAGTAGGCAAATAAAACCACGGAAAAATCATATATAAGTACTGCAATAGGCATGATGATCCCGCCTGAGA
>JASFHE010000258.1:0-8702 GCA_050123415.1 Desulfobacteraceae bacterium
AGCAATACGTATCCCCCAACATTGATCATGGCTCCTGCTGCGGAAAGCATTATTGCTGTTTTAATGTAACCCTTTACAGGGGCCATTATGGCCCACAGGCCTTTTTTATTTTTTGCCCGTTCATTCATTTCCCGGCAATGTCCAGTTCCATTGTGCCGATGGGTGTTTCAATTGTCCTTGATCGAACAGTCCTGAAACCGGCCTCAAGCATGGCATCTGCCGGCTCCCCCTGTTCAAACCTTGCATCCCGGCCCGATCCTAATAACCCGCCGAGCCATTCCAGTATCAGGGCAGGCTCAGTATGTTCATTAGTCATGCCGTCATGCAGGCTTATAAAATATCCTCCCGGTTCAAGGGAATTGTATATCCTCGAAATCATTGTGTTCAGGCTGTGCTTTGCACTGTTCAATGTAGCGCTGGCAAACACCAGGTCATATCCGCTCCCGAAATCATCAACCATGTAGTCTCCTGCCATTACCGAGACTCTTTCATCCATATCCCATGAAGAAATTATTTCCGAGGCCAGCCGGGTTACAGGGGCATGATCAAATATTACCGCTTCAAGTATGTCGCTCGCCTGCGCAATATATAATGAAAAAATCCCGTGCCCCCCTCCAAGGTCAAGCATTTTCCCGAACCCTGAAAACCCTTTAAGACCTTTCACTATCCGTGCAATGCGGCTTCCCATCTCTCCTACTGCCCATGGCATGCTTGCCCTTGCGCTTTTTACCCACCGGTCATCCGGTCCAGGCCCATTATCTGTCCGGACATGCCCCGGACCTTTGCGGACAAGATCTTCCAGATGTTCCAGCGTATCAATACTCATTTGCCTGATCATTGCGAACAGGTCTCCGACATAATATCCGGATGCAGATGACAGGTATTGATTTGACATTGGCATATTCCTGAAACGCCCTCCCCTTTTTTCAAGCAGACCGATGTTAGTGAGGGCGTCCATAAAATATTCAGTGTTACCGGCATTGGTACCGAGTTCCGAGGCCGTCTGTTCAGCTGTTCTCCAGTCTCCCAGGGCATCGAATATTTTAAGATTCAGCCCTCCCAGTAAAAGCCTTGATGAAATAGCTCCGGTGAGCATTTTATGCAGCGGCTTAAAGGAAGGGACTTTAGGCGGCATTTGTTTCATGTTTTTTTCTCCCCTGTTAAACAATTCCTGTATTCATCTCCATCTGCATTCCACAGACATCAACCATTTTTGATGTAGTGTCTTTAAATCCGCATCTTTCAAGTGCGTACATCAGAAATTTCTCTTCCCTCATATGGGCCTGGCCTGTCATGGTCTCGGTTAAAAGATCCAGAACAAGGTTGGCAGGTCTTGTCCTTTCATGTGTCAGCACTGCGTGTATGCCAACAAACATACCGCCCTGCTTTATAGCATCATGACACCTTTTAAGGACAGCATCAACATCATTGTCATCATAATAGAGAGAGTCGGTTATCATGATCATGTTATACCCGGCTCCTATAGAATCCCTGGTATAATCTCCGCCAATAGTCGATACCCTGTCTTTAAAACCATATTTTTTGATATATTCTTCCGCAATTTTCACGATACCGGGCCGGTCAAATACCGTTGCCTTAAGGTCAGGGTTTTTCTCTGTAACAGCCATGGCATTGATGCCGGGCCCTCCACCCAGATCCAGCAGTTTGCGGCACTCCTTAAAACCGGGCAGAGCAGATATATGATTTGCAAAACTCTTTGCAATACCCGCAAAGCTGCTGGCAGCATGGGAGTGGGTATAGTACTCACAGTGGGCCTCGCCGTTCATTGTCTCTTCTTCGGCAGGACTATCAGGACCGGATCGAATATAATGCTCCATTTTAGAAAGAAAGGGCTGAGCTGCATCATCTGCCCGTTTGAGCCATTCACCCAGGTATGCCGGTTTTCCGCATACCAGAAAATCGCTGGCCAGTTGACAGTTACTGTAAAGGCCGTTGTTTTTCATAACCACGCCGCTCGCGCAAAGGGCATCCAGCATAAGACCTGTGTTATGGGGGTGACTGGTAAGGACTTCGGCAACTGTATCGGAAGACACAGGGTGTTCCAGGTGGTCAAACACCTTCATTTCTATGGCAGTCATTAAAAGACGGCTTGCGATTGTCCCGAAATAAATATTAACAAGTTCACTAAAATCAATCTCCAGCGCCGGTAAATTATTCATTGATAATACCTCCTTTTTTTATCCGCAGTACTCTTGTACAGCAGTTTTTTATAAATTCATTGTCATGGGTTATTACTATTACAACAGCTCCTCTCCTGGATGCGTGATTAAGTATATCCCCCATGCGCATCATATTTTCTGCATCAAGCCCGCTTGTGGGCTCGTCTAAAATCAGTATTTCAGGATCAGCCGCAAGAGCCGCTGCAACGGCAAGCCTCTGCTTTTCACCGCCTGAAAGTGAGTGGGGTCTTTTGCGGGCTTTATGGTCAAGGCCAAGGGATTTTAATATCTTCATTATCCGGTCACGATGGTCACCGTTCTTTTTAATGCCGATTTCCAGTTCCCGGTAAACTGTCTCGGTAAAAAGCTGGTGATCCGCTTCCTGTAACACCATCCTGCATTTTTTTATCCTTTGCCCTGAAGTAACAGGAGAACTGTTGAAATTTATTTCCCCTTTGTCCGGTCTGATAAGACCTGCGATTATCATTGCCAGCGTAGTCTTTCCGCTCCCGTTGTTCCCGGTAATCGCAGTAATCTCCCCGCCGGAAACTGATATATCTATTCCTTCGAGAATTGAATCACGGGATTTGGGGTAGTCATAAAATATATTTTTTGCTGTAAGTGATCTGCCCGAATATTTTATTTCTTTTTCTACTTTTTTTTCGTCTGACACATAGTGATGATTCTTTTTTGATAAAAAGGAATCATCACTATGTACCGAACAAACACGGCCTTTTTTTAGAAGGACAGCACGGTCAATATACTCCTTCAGATAATGATACCGGTGTTCCGCTATAACTATGGTTTTCCCTTCCTCTTTAAGCGAACCGATGATATCCCTGAGTGTATCTATTGCATGGTTATCCAGGTTGGCCGAAGGCTCATCCATCACCCATACATCAGCGCCCATGGCATAGACAGAGGCAATGATCACCTTCTGCTGTTCACCGCTCGAAAGGTCAAATATCTTCCTGTCCCTGAGATGGGCAATACCGAACCGGTCAAGGGATTCATCAATGCGGCTTAAAATCTGCTCTCGCGGCATACCGAAATTCTCACACCCGAATGCTATCTCATCTATCACATGGGTGGTAAAAAACTGGGATCTTGGATTCTGGAAAACAGCTCCAACCCTTTGGGAAATTCCGTGCATGGGCATATCTGCCATATCCGTCTGATCAAGCATTACCCTGCCTGCCCTTATACCCTTTTCAAAATGGGGAACAAGGCCGTTAAGGCATTTTACCAGTGTGGATTTACCGCACCCGCTTGCACCGTAAAGCAGGACACACTCACCCCTGTTGACCTCAATACAGACATCCTTTATGGCCCAGCCCGTGCCGCCTGCATACTGAAATGAGAGTTCTTCGGTTTTCAGCACATCTGCCCTCCGGATAATACTGCCTGCACAGAATTAAGACCCTCGGAATAGATATGATGGTCAGTAATGATAATGGCCGCAAAAAACAGGGACCAGACAACAAACACAACCCGGTCTACCGTACGAAATGAAAGTTTATGAATACTGGTTTTTTGAACAGTTGACTCTATTCCCCTTGCCACGGCCGAGCGTGCAAGCTCCTCTCCGATAGACAGAGACCTTACAAGGATCGGGGCCATCATATACCCGAGCATAACAAAGGGATGCCTGACCGTAAAAAAAGAGAAAAACCTGATTCCGCGCATGCGCATGGCATAACGGACCTGGCGGATTTCCGCTGCAGCAGAAGGCATAAAACGCAGGCATACACCCAGGGGAATTACATATTTTGCAGGGATGCGCATCTGGTCCAGCATATGCAGAAAGCGGCTTGTATTGAGGCTTGCCTGAATAAAAACCATCATCACAAACATTGGGCTGAACTTGATAATCATAAAATAGAGGCTCATGCCCGTAGAGCTTGATTCCGGGGAAGTAAGTTCCAGTCCCAGGGAAACAATACCCACAACCATGAGCAGCAGTATTGTATAGCCTGCAGCAAAACGCCTTGCCCCTCCTGCTATGCACAGGGCAAGGCATATAAAAAGGATCAGGCACTGTAAAAACCAGTCCACGCAATAAATTGCCGCGGCGCCCGCACTTATTGCCATCCAGACCTTCACGCGGTCATCAAGGTCATATATAATTTTCCTTATTCCTCTGATTTTCATGACCCTGTTCCGTCTGCCGCAAAATGTCTTGAAATAAATTTTAATGCCATAAAACCGCCGAGCAGGGCTGATATAAAGGACGCCGCCATTATGCTTGTAAAAAACGGCATGGTAAATTTATTAATATAGGCACCAATGCCCGGGTCCATTGCCGCCATCCTCTGCATCATTGTGCTTTGCTTCATGAACATAAAGGGCCAGAAACTGGCAATGCTCAGCATGGTTGAATAGAATGCAAAGCTGATCAACAATTTGATTTTACGGCTTTTAAAACATGGTACGCGCACAATCAGATCAGCCATTATTCCTGCGGGTACTGCGACCGGTATAACAGGCCACCATCCCTGCATTAAACCCATTATGCTCCACACAACAGCGTTGAGTGAAAAGGCGAACCGACGAGGCGCGGTTACAGGCATAAGCAGGTATACGCTTGCAATAAAAAGGTTTTCCGCACACTGATGATAAAACTGCATAAAAACGGCTAGGGGCCCCAGAAACATATACAGGGAAAATATCAGGTGACTCATTGCCACCACCAGCCCGTTAAGTACTCCAAGTATTATCCAGTCGCGTATCCCGGAGTCCGCACCGCTTTTTATAATGTGCCTGCTCGCGGGAACAAACAGGTCATCAGGTGTGCATGTCTCCCTTATTACCGAAGCATCACCCTCCATTATTAAAATCTCGTTGTTACACGAACGCCGAATATTGCAGGCTCACCGTCCTGTACAAGCTTTACTCCGTCCCAGTCATAGGCAACAGTATGATATTCCGTGTCAAACAGGTTTTTACCGTAGAATATCAGGTCATAATTCTCTGTCTCATAACCAAGTTGCAGGTTAACAAGGGCATAGGCGTCATCCTCAATAATATTTTTCTGGTCCGCGTAGATTGAGCCGATCGCATCCAGGTCGACACGGGCAAATATCCCGCTGATATGACGGTACTGGATACCCAGATGTCCTGTGTATTCAGGTGCACCGGGCACACTTTTTCCGCTGTAATCGTTGCTGATCAGGTCAGTGTAATCGCTGTTATATTCGGTTGCCACCCAGTTGTCATACTCGGCGTCAGTATATCCCAGCCCGGCAAATATGTCCCAGCCCTTTACAGGCCTTGCCTGTAGTTCAACTTCAATACCCTTTGAATGTGCTTTTGCGGCATTATCGATTTTGGTAATAAAGTATCCCTCGCCGTAATCCATTTCCGTGACCTGTTTGTCGGTCATGTCAATATAGAAAACAGCAATATTAAGCATGAGCCTGCGGTCCATCCAGTTTGTCTTTAACCCGGCTTCATAGTTCCAGGCGTATTCCGGGTCATAGGCAAATGATGAAATATCCGAAGCATCACCGTAATTGTACCCGCCTGCAAGAAATCCCTTTGAAACAGTAGCGTAACCGTAAGTCTGATCCGTAAAATCATAACCTAATGAAAACTTGGGCATAACTTCCGAGCTGTCCATTTCATGTGTGACGTCTATACCATAGTCATGTTTTTCTCCCTCGGTATCACGGGCGTCATACCGGAAGCCTGCGGTCAAATGCAGGCGGCCAATCAGGGTGTATGTTCCCTCGCCAAACAGGGAATAGCCTGATGATTCAATGGCAGTCCTGCTGTCCTGATAAACGACTTCATCAGTCTGGGCAATATCAGTATCTTCTCTAAAACCGTGTGCGCCTATGAGCCATTTGAAGGGAGAATCATCGTCAACGGAAGAAAGCCTGAATTCCTGACTCAGGTATTTGTCATCATACTCGGAGTAATATGCCCCCCAGTTGTTATATGGATCCGAGGTATCATCATAGTCCTGCAGATTGTCGTTATTGTATTTCCTGTATCCTGTGACAGATAAAAATTTCAAATTATCTCCGGTGTAGGCCAGCCTGAAGTTTAATCCATATCCCGATTCCTTCTGAAACTCCTCGGTGTCATGGTCAACAGTATAGGGATCAGTTCTGTATGGACCGCCTTCAAAACGGTATACTCCTATGTTATCATCATTATCCAGAACATCAGCGGCAAGTGTAATATCAAGGTTTGCAGAAGGTGTTAAACGCATGGTTCCCCGGATATTTTTTCGATCCGTCTTTCCGGCCTTTTCATTTCCTGAATACAGATTCTTCATAAATCCGTCACCCTTTGACCAGCTTCCTGCTATACCTAAATACAATTTATCAGAAACAACAGGACCTGATGCATTGAACCCCATACTGTATTCAGGGAAACTGCCTTCTCCGCCTGTAAAGCCTGCAATATCTCCGAATATCTTAAAACGCCTTTCATTATCCGGCATGCGGGTAACTACATTTATAACACCTGCAAGGCTGTTTCCACCATAAAGACTTCCCTGTGGTCCCCTGAGCACCTCCACCCTTTCGATATCCATCAAATCGAACAGATGCCCGTAATGCAGGGGGATCATAAGATCATCTATATAGACGGCAGTCGGGGAATATACAGAGGACTCATAACTTGTAATACCTCTCATGGTTATTACATTTTCAGAGGTTGTTTTTTTAAGGTAAACATTGGGAATAAAATCTATCAGTTCCTTTGTGTCATCGATTTTGGCGTCATCCAGAAGAATATCCGACACAACACTGGCGCTGGCAGGGATCTTCTGAAGATCCTCCTCGGTCTTGCGGACAGTAACAGTAAGCTTTTCCATCCTTATGGTTTCATCATCGTCAGTAATTTGTGAAGAAGACTCTTCTCCGCTGATAACAACACACGGTATCAATATAAATAAAATCGACAACAGACATTTTTTTAGTGTATGCATAATCAACTCCTTGAGATCCAATTAAATATCAATTTCAAATATTATTAGACATGCATAACACACACTTGTCTTAAGAAGCGTACCCCTGAGGGACAAACATGTACCCCTGAGGGTCTTCTTTGAAGAGTTGTTTAACTATCTCAATTTCATACGATACTGTGAAGGCGGCATGCCGTAATATCTGGAAAAGGCGCGGCAGAAATGAGTGCGTTCGGAATATCCCAGTTCGGCGCCTATCTCCGACATGGTCCGGGAATAATCTTTAAGCAGATCACATGCCTTCTGCATACGGCAGTCTGTCAGGTATCCGTAAACAGTGGTATTGCATTTTTCCCTGAAGACTTTTTTCAGTTTTGTTTCATTTGTACCTATCATATGGGCAAGGCTTTTAAGGGAAGGCGGGGATTTCATACTGGACCGGATGATTGATTTGGCCTCGGAAATCAGATTGAGGTTATTCGCATTTTCAAACCTGTTATTTGAAGTCCTTTCATGACTGTCAAACTGCTCCATCTGGAATGCCACTAACTCCATAACCCTGCTCTGAACAAGCAGCTTATCGGACATTCGCTCACAGGGGGATCGCATTAGTTGCATCAGAAGTTGTTTCATATACCGGGGGATTTCCATCTTTTTATAAATGATATCTGTGCCTGAAACAGGCTTACTAAAAAAAATATCATCCTCCGATTGATTCGAAGCAGTATCAAGATAAGTCTTCATAAGCACTGGAGAAATCATGAGATTTATTATGATAATCGGCTCATCTGCCCCATATACGGTCTCTCCTCCGTTTTTTTCAGCAAAAAAAGCTTCACACTGGCCCTTCCTGGTAGTGAATTGTTCCGATCTTCCGTCCAGAGACCATTCCGCACGACCTGACAAACAGTAGGAAAAACTCAACGGGAGCCTAATATTATTTGTTTTTACCGACAGATCCCTGCTGAGATGATATTCCTCCAGAAATAATAATATGCCCCTTCGGGGAGACATTGAACGAAAATATCCACGCCCCGCCTTTCGCGGAATGGAAAAGCTGAGATCATGGCATTCATTAATTCTGTCCAGTTGGTTAAAATATTGTTCTATCATACCTAATTTATCAATTTTTATGGACTAACAACTATCAATCATTCAAAATTATAAAAATCATGAAAAACAATAATACAAACCAAAATCTTAAATTCAGGAGGCAAAAAAATGGCCCATAAAATCGATAGACAGCAGCAAAAAAGTTTTCGTTGGATTCCAAGTTTATTGTTTTCATGCTTTACATTTATTTGTTTTTTTATTTTGGGCACCAACTTTATTTAGCATTCTCTAATTTATTTAGCCATTCTAAACCGCATTTCTTTTCTTTTGTCAAGATATTTTATATAAAATTCGGTTGCATCTGACGCTCTATCATTTTTGAGAAAATACCATTTTTTGTTTTCAGTTCTTCGGGTGAACCTGTTTCAGCAACCCTGCCCTCTTCCAGTACCACAATCTTATGGGCATTTGCCACAGTTCGCATGCGATGGGCTATAATCAGCACTGTCTTGTCCTTTACCAGTTCTGAAATGCCTGCCTGAATCTTTGTT
>JASFHE010000259.1:0-8698 GCA_050123415.1 Desulfobacteraceae bacterium
CCAGTTTGGATGTTTAAGGGCCATGGCCGGTGTTATTTTTTCCAGTTGTGATAAGGAATATTCCCTGAAAGGGCCGCCTGATGCCGTTAAAATTATCCGCTTAACATCAGCTCGATTATGTCCCTGAAGAGACTGGAAAACCGCACTGTGCTCACTGTCAACAGGATATATGAATACTCCCTTTTTTTCCGCAAGATCCATTATTATTGATCCTGCCATTACCATGGTCTCTTTATTGGCCAGGGCAATATTTTTTCCTGCACTTATTGCCTCATATGTGGGTACCAGGCCGGCCGCGCCGCTGATTGCCGAAACCACAATGTCAGATTCTTCCAGGGTTGCAATCCTCGTAAAGCCTTCTTCTCCCCAGTAAACCTCCGGGCACTTGTCACCCAGTCGGGCTGTTATTATCTCTGCCTGTTCCTTTCCTGAAACAGCGACACCAAGAGGACCATACTTTTTAATCTGGTCCAGAAGAAGATCAATATTATTGCCTGCAGTAAGGGCTGTTACCCTGTATCTGTCGGGATTGGTATCTGCAACCTTGAGGGTGCTTGTACCTATTGATCCGGTTGAGCCAAGTATTGTTATTTTCTTCATTATTACCCGATGAGTTCCCTGAAATAATCGATTGTCTTTTTCAGCCCTTCTTCTATCTCAATACAGGGCTCCCAGGCCAGTTTTTCTTTTGCGAGACTTACATCAGGCTGGCGTCTTTTCGGATCATCCATTGGCAGGGGATGATACTCTATCCCGGAGTTCGAGCCTGTCAGACGAATGATAATTTCTGCGAGATCCTTTACCTGATACTCATCCGGATTACCAAGGTTGACAGGCCCTGTAAAGCCTTCCGGGCTGTTCATCATTCTGATCATACCATCGATCATGTCATCAACATAGCAGAAAGACCTTGTCTGCGTTCCATCGCCATAAACTGTGATTGTGTCTCCCCTGAGGGCCTGCATAATAAAATTGCTGACTACCCTCCCGTCATCAGGATGCATTCGCGGACCGTAGGTATTAAAAATCCTCACCACCTTGATATCAACGTTATTCTGCCTGTAGTAATCAAAGAAAAGTGTTTCGGCACAGCGCTTTCCCTCATCATAGCATGCCCTTATTCCGGTTGTATTCACATAACCCCGGTATTCTTCCTTTTGAGGATGGATCTCCGGGTCTCCGTATATTTCGCTTGTAGAGGCCTGCAGGATTCTGGCCTTCACTCTTTTGGCAAGACCAAGCATGTTTATGGCGCCCATGACACTTGTTTTGGTCGTTTTTACAGGATTAAACTGATAATGGACCGGTGATGCGGGACATGCAAGGTTATATATCTGATCTACCTCAAGAAGAATGGGATTTACAATATCATGTCTTATAATCTCAAAGAACTTATTATCCATCAAGTGCAGAACATTTCTCTTCTGTCCTGTAAAAAAATTATCAAGGCATATGACATTCTTACCTTCACTTAAAAGGCTTTCACAAAGATGTGACCCCAGGAATCCTGCTCCGCCTGTTACCAGAACCCTCAACCTGTCATATTTATAATAAGCCATCTGTATCTCCCTTAATAATTATTAATCGCAGACCATTATATTATATCGTCATCATTAGAAAAATATATAAAACCGGAGCTGTAAATAAAAGACTGTCAATCCTGTCCAGAATTCCTCCATGCCCTGGAAGCAGTTCTCCTGAGTCCTTCACATTAAAGTTTCGTTTGAGCATGGACTCGGCAAGATCACCCAACTGTCCGGCAACAGACAACAGAAATACCAGGATGACAATCGGGAAATCAATGGCATGTAATCTGAATAATTTAAGGAAAAAAATGGCAACTATGAAGGTAAAAAATAATCCGCCAATGGAACCTTCCCATGTTTTTTTGGGACTGACCGATTCATACAACTTATACCGACCAAAGAGTTTTCCGCAGTAAAATGCCCCTGTATCATTCGCAAAAGTAACTGCCAGCAGAAAAAAAATCCAGAGTCCGCTGATAGAGTGGTTGAAAAGGTATTTCATATCTATCTGGATAAGCATAGCAAGCGGAAGACAGGCATAAACAGGCCCCACCGCAATTTTACCGACCTCCGATAAATACTGTTCTCCTTTAAGGGGATCAGAGAAAAGAAAATAGAGCATTGGCACGATTACAATAAGGCTGAAAAACCCAAAAGCCATAAGGATCGGCCCCCTGATAATCAGAAGAACAAAAAATAAAGTTACAAACAGATATATTATGGATCTAATAAACAATGAGAATCCGGGAAGTGTCAATCTGTAAAATTCATTAAGGCCGGCAAGGCTGAATAGAAGTAAAAACAGATAGAATATCCATCTCGGGCTGAAACCTACAAGGTAGATCAGTATGGGAAGTGCAATAATCGCGGTTAGCCATCTTTTTAAATGCATAGTTCAGTATAATAAAAATTAATACTACTCGGTAGCACCAAAACGTCTCTCTCTGTTCTGAAAATCCTCAAGAGCCGCAATGTACTCCTCTTCTCTAAAATCAGGCCATAACGTTGGTGTAATGTATATTTCCGTATAGGCAATCTGCCATAACAAAAAATTACTTATCCTGTATTCCCCGCTTGTTCTGATAAGCAGATCAGGATCAGGAATACCTGAAGTGTATAAGTTCTCACTTATAATGTCATCATTAATATCTTCAACATTGAGTTTCCCGGACCGGACCTTTCCGGCGATTCCCCTGACTGCATGCGTTATTTCCTGCCTGCCGCCATAACTCAGGGCAAGGGAAAGAACCATATCATTATTGTATGAGGTTTTTTCAATGGTATCGTCCAGGACTTTTCTTGCATCGTCCGGAAGTTTGTCAATACTGCCTATTGCCCTTAGCCTTATCCCGTTATCACGCATTTCAGGAAGCTCGCTTTTTAAAAATCTCTTTAGAATTCCCATCAGGGCAATTACTTCATGTTTGGGTCTTTTCCAGTTCTCCTCGGAAAATGCATACAGAGTCAGATATTTTATACCAAGATTCCTGCTTGTTCTTACAATAACACGAACCGATTCGGTACCTTCCTCATGGCCTTTTACCCTGTTCATCATTCTTTTTTTTGCCCACCGGCCGTTACCATCCATAATGGCGGCGACATGCCTTGGCAGTTTTCCCGGATCCAGATTAGTCATAATGCTTTCTTTTTGTAATTATTTTTCACGGCAATAAAGTCTGATAATTAACTGGCCTATGAAAACAGAGAAGAAACGCTGCTGAGGATTATTAGGTAACTCCACCCCTGCTTTTTCAGGGTGGAGTGAATTCCATAAACCCGGGCAGGAATTAAAACTCAAGAATCTCTTTTTCTTTTTCCGCTGTTACGCTGTCAATCCTGGCAATAAAATCGTCGGTTATCTTCTGTACTTCATCCTGAGCCTTGAACATTTCATCCTCAGACATTTCCTTTTCATTTTTCATTTCCTTAAAAATGTCGTTGGCTTCCCGTCTGTGATTCCTTATAGCTATTTTGCCTTCTTCAGCCATTTTTTTAGCCATTTTCGCCAGCTCTTTTCTTCTTTCCTCTGTGAGGGGAGGAATGGAAATTCTGATAATCTTGCCGTCATTCATAGGAGTAAGGCCCAGTTCTGATTTCAGGATACTTTTTTCTATCTCTTTAATAACTGACTGGTCCCACGGCTTGATAGTTATCAGCCTGCTTTCAGGCACGGAAATCGATGCCACCTGATCAATAGGCATCTGGGATTCATAACAATTAACTTTAATACCATCAAGCAAAGCAGGTGTTGCCCTTCCCGTTCGAAGCCTGACAAATTCCTTTTTTAATGCCTCAATAGAATTGTTCATCTTATCACGTAATTCGGAAAGTATTTCGTCTTTCATTTTATTCCCCTGATATTAAAGTGCCTACATCATTTCCAGTGACGACTTTAAGAATATTCCCCTTTTTCCTGAGACTGAACACCAGTATAGGCAGATTCTGTCCCATTGCCAGGGTAACCGCCGTCATGTCCATTACACGCAATCCTTTTTCTATATACTCCTGATAGGTCAGGCTCTTGAATGGTTTCAATGAAGGATCCTTTTCAGGGTCACTTTCATATACACCGTCAACCTTGGTCGCCTTTAGTAAGACTTCAGCATCGATCTCCATAGCCCTCAGGGCTGCTGCTGTATCGGTACTGAAAAAAGGATTACCGGTACCTCCGCCGAAAAGAACAATCCTGCCTTTGTTCAGATGGCTGATCGCCCTTTTCCTTATAAAGGGTTCCGCGACTTTATTCATATCAATGGCCGACATTATACGGGTCTGGAGGCCTGCATTATTCAATGCCTCTCCAAGTGCGAGGGCATTAATGACCGTCGCAAGCATACCCATATGATCGGCAGGGGCACGTTTCATTCCATATTCAGAGGAATTAAGTCCCCTGAATATATTTCCCCCGCCAATTACTATCGCTATCTGAACACCTTCATTATGGACTTCCCTGACTTCCTCTGCAATGCTCTTAAGGGTCTCTGGATCAATTCCATAACTGTTCCTGCCCATCAGGGCTTCACCGCTTGCTTTCAGCAGTATTCTTTTATAACTGGCAGATTTATCATTCATTATTCTCACCAAGCTGGAAACGGACAAAGCGATTAATTTTGATGTTTTCACCAGTCTTGGCAATCATTTCATTTACGAGATCCTGAATAGTAATATCCGGATTTTTTACATACTGCTGTCCCAGGAGTGTTGTCTCGGCAAAAAATTTCTTAATTTTACCTTCCACAATCTTCTGTATCACATTTTCAGGTTTACCTGATTCCTTTGCCTGAGTTTCGTAAATTTCCTTTTCCTTATTAAGGATACCTTCAGGTATACCATCACTGTCAACAGCAATTGGATTACTTGCAGCAATATGCATTGCCACATTCTTTACGAACTCGGTAAAATCATCGTTCTTGCCGGTGAAATCGGTTTCGCAGTTGATCTCAACAAGAACGCCTATCTTACCGCCTGCATGAATATATGACTGAATCTGACCTTCGGAGGTTGAGCGGCTGCCCCTTTTCTGGGCTGTGGCTATACCCTTTTTCCTGAGGTATTCAATTGATTTTTCAATATCACCGTCGCATTCCTTCAGGGCCTTTTTGCAGTCCATCATACCGACCCCGGTTTTCTCTCTCAACTCTTTTACTATTGATGCTGTAATTTCCACTTTTTTACTCCTCTGTATTTACTTCACTTTTTTCTGTATCGTCTTTTTTATTTACTATGATTACTTCGGGGCCTTCACCATTTTCTTCCGAAGCCTGTGCCACAACAACTTCAGGTTTTTCAGCTTCTGCTTTCTTTTTTTCAGCCTCAGCCCTCAACCTTTCCTCTGCAAGGTTATGCCCTGCTATACAGGCATCTGCGATTTTCGAGCAGATAAGCCTGATAGACCTGATAGCATCATCATTACCGGGGATTATATAATCAATATCATCAGGATCGCAATTTGTATCGGTAATCGCTATAACAGGAATTCCCATCTTTTTTACTTCCTTGACAGCTATGTGCTCCCTCTTCGGGTCAACTATAAATACAGCACCTGGAAGCTCGTCCATATTCTTGATCCCGCCCAGGTTTTTCTCCAGTTTAACAAGTTCCTTTTCCATTTTAAGGGCTTCCTTTTTGGTGTACCGATTGATTGATCCGTCTTCAATCATCTTTTCCAGATCTTTAAGACGGTTTATGCTCCTTTTTATGGTCTGAAAATTAGTCAGAGTGCCACCGAGCCAGCGGTTTACAACATAAAACATTCCGCAGCGTTCACTTTCTTCCATAATTGCGTCATGGCTCTGTTTTTTTGTACCAACAAACAGTATAGGATAGCCTTCGGATACTGTACGAACGATAAAATCATGAATCCCGTTAAACATTTTTACTGTCTTCTGCAGGTCAATGATGTGGATACCGTTTCTGGAACCAAAAATATAGGGCTTCATCTTAGGATTCCAGCGCCTCGTCTGATGCCCGAAATGAACTCCTGATTCCAATAATTCTTTCATGTTAAGTATTGCGGCCATTAAAACCTCCTCAAATTCGGGGACATTTGCATAGTCCCACTCCCACGGTTTAACCTCCGCCCGGGATCTGGCGTTCTCCCATATGGTGGGGCACCGGGGCTAGTCCCGAACGTGCGAATTTTACTCAGCGGATAAAAAATAAAAATCAATCCTTTATACTACTATAAAATCAATAACTGGTCATATTAACAATCATTGAGATTTTTTTGCAAGTAAAAAATGTGTTTAATTGACGCCCATATACAGAGACGGGTTTAAAACCCGTCTCTACTTTTTATGAATGACATTGGATGATATTATGGTATAAATGATACGATATAGCAATAATAAGGAGCCTTAAGATTGAATAATCCTGATAAATTAAACAGATTAAAAATACAACTGGATGAAGCGGAAAGGAAAAGCCTCTCAAAACATGCCTGCCCGAGTAAAGATGCTTTAAGGAGGATTGAAGAAGACAATATTATTAAGGGGCACAGACAGAATTTCTCTCTGGATGCGGACAGAATTCTTCACTCAATGGCATATTCACGATATATCGACAAGACTCAGGTATTCTATCTTGTTAAAAATGACCATATAACTCATCGCGTTCTGCATGTTCAGCTTGTCTCAAAAATATCCCGGACAATCGGAAGATTGCTGAGGCTTAACGAAGATCTGATTGAGGCAATCGCCCTTGGGCACGATATCGGGCACGCACCGTTTGGTCATGATGGTGAAAGATTCCTTTCCCGGCTTTCCCATGCCTATGGGATCGGCAACTTCCTTCATAATCTTCAGAGCGTCAGGTCCCTGGAGAAGATTGAAAGAAAAGGACGGGGCTGGAACCTCACACTCCAGGTGCTCGATGGCATTCTGTGCCATGACGGAGAAATACATAATAAAAGACTGTGTCCAAGGCGTGAAAAAGATTTTGATATTATGGGAAAGGAAATCCTGGATAAAAAAGAGAATCCGGATATTGATATCCTTCCAATGACGCTTGAAGGCTGTGTAGTCCGCATGGCAGACACCATAAGCTATATAGGAAGGGACATTGAAGACGCAATAAGGCTGGATATTATAAAGAGAACGGATATTCCTGAAAACTGCAGGAAAATCCTTGGAGATACAAACGGAACAATTGTTTATTCTCTGGTTGAGGACCTGGTTACAAACAGCCTTGAAAAGCCCTTCATTTGTTTCAGCGATGAAATCAGCAACGCGTTAAAGGAACTTAAAAACTTCAACAGGGAAAAGATATACCTTAATGAAACCGTCTGGAAACAGACCGCAAAAATAGAACTCATGTTTAAATTATTATTTGAAAGGTATTATGAGGATCTTCAAACAGGGAATGACAACTCTGAAATATATGGCGAATTTTTAAAGGGTATGTCGGAAGAATACAGAGAGACAAGCTCAAAGGCCGAGATAATAAGGGATTTTATGGCCGGAATGACAGACGAATATTTCCTTTCCCAGTGCCGCAAATATTTGTTTCCGGAAATAAAGACTTCTTCTTTATAGAGTATCTGGACTGTTTTTTATGAATATCAACTCATCAACCTCTATCATTATGCGGGTCAATGATTTCGGCGAATCTGACCTGTTAATTACATTCTTTACCCCGACCCATGGAAAAATTAAGGGCATTGCCAAAGGCGCAAGGCGAAGCAAGGCCAGGTTTGTTAATTGTCTGGATATCTTTTCGCTGGTAAACCTGGAATACAGCCTTAAAAAAAAGGACAGCCTGCATTTCATCCACTCTGGAAAACTGCTTGACGCATTCCCCGGTCTTAGAAAAGACTATAAGACACTCATAAAAGCCAGTTACATGATTGAACTGACCGAAATACTTTTTCCTTGGCACCTCGCTGACAGGGGCATGTTTGATATACTTAAAAACTCATTTGAAATGCTTGACAAAGGAGATAACACTGACACAATCCATGTTTTTTTTGAACTGGCAGCCATGACACTCGGCGGTTATAGTATAAGACTTGATAAATGCTGTATTTGCGGAAGGAAATATACGGGACAGGGGACCGCAGTATTCCGGCCTGATACCGGTGGTATTGCCTGCATGAGATGTCAGGGAATCACAAAAATGACACCGGGTATGTGTCCCGAAACCGTCAAAACGGTAAATACCCTTCAGACGTGTTTGTCACACGATCGTTGCAGAGACGGCTTTTCATCTGAATTTTTCAATGAAATCAAACCTGTATTAAAACTACACAGAGAATATCGACTGGAAAAATCACCCCGAAGTGCAATTTATTTCGAATAGCAGTATCCCCTGCATAGTAAATTCAAAAAAACTATTGATTTACCCAAGAGCCGCGATTAAAGAGTAAAAGAAGGAAGTAAGAATTGAAAAACCTCGTTGGATTAGGTAGTGACCATCCAGAAACAAGCGTTTTTGCTAGAGATAGGGAAATTTGGGGCCTGGAAAGACGCACGAATATAGTCATATCAAGAGTTTATAGTGTATGTACGAGTGCAATTAACATAATTTAAGCTAATTTAGGCGTACTTACCCTATCTTTTTGTGCAGCAGTTTCTATAAATGCCCTAAATACTATGGGTTAGCCAATATCTCACTTCTGGCCAATGTCAGAAGGTTCGCAGAAACTATCGAGGTCCATACATAGCTTTTAAATGATT
>JASFHE010000260.1:0-8632 GCA_050123415.1 Desulfobacteraceae bacterium
TCTTTACTGGTTTTCCCTAATTGTCCCGGATGTAGATCTTTTTATTGAGATGCATGTAGTAAAGGAAGCCAGTACTTCCAGCAGGATAGAGGGAACACTTACAGAAATTGATGAAGCCTTAAAGCCTAAAGAGATGGTTACCCCTGAACGGAGGGATGATTGGCAGGAAGTTCAGAATTATATAAAAGCCATGAACCAGGCAATACAGGAATTGCAGAATTTACCCCTTTCAAACCGGCTTTTAAAAAACACTCACCAAATCCTGCTTGAAGGTGCACGTGGGGAAGGTAAGTATCCAGGGGCATTCAGGAAAAGCCAGAACTGGATCGGTGGAAGTGGACCATCTGATGCTATTTATGTCCCACCCTATCATACAGAAGTTCCGGATCTAATGAGTGATTTTGAAAAATTTCTACACAATGAAAACATTCAAATTCCACATCTTATTCGAATAGCCATTTCCCATTATCAGTTTGAAACCATCCATCCATTTCTGGATGGAAATGGACGCATATCCGGGGGACCATACAGAGGGTTGCACCTTTTTTTGATGACTTTCAGTTGAGACCTGACCCACTAAACGAAGAGACTATTCGTCTTGCATGGAAACATAAAAATTCCGACCAGTATTTCAGTGCGTCAAGTCTGTCGGACGGCACATTGCGGTTTATTGCACTTGCCACATTACTTCTTCAGCCTGAGGGTTACAGGCCTTCAGTTATCCTTGTGGATGAGCCTGAACTGGGGCTTCATCCACATGCCATAACCTTGCTAGCATCACTGGTAAAGCAGGTTTCAGCAGAAACACAGGTGATCCTGTCAACACAATCATCTCTTTTACTTGATCATTTTTTACCTGAAGATGTGCTTATTGCTGACCGTGTAGACGGTAAAACCGAGTTCACCCGGCTTAACCCTGAAGGGCTCGAAACCTGGTTAGGTGAATATAGCCTTGGTCAATTGTGGGAAAAAAACGAGCTTGGCGGACGACCTGTCAGAGATTAGCATATGAACAGACTACTTATTCAAGTTGAAGGCCAGACAGAGGAAACATTTGTGAATGAAGTTATTGCACCCCACCTGTACAGAGTGGGCTATACAAAAATCAGTGCACGACTTATGGGTAATGCCAGACAAAGATCTCATCGTGGAGGCATAAGGAGCTGGGATAGTGCACGCAACGATATCATAAGACACTTAAAGGAAAATAAAGGCTGTCTGATTACGACTATGGTTGATTATTATGGACTACCCCAAACCGGAAGTCGTGCATGGCCCGGTCGTGAAGAGGCCGGGATGTTGCCCTTTCAAGAAAAAGCCCCAACAGTGGAAAGAGCCATCCTTGAAGACATCGGTAAAGAAATGGGGATAAGCTTTGATATTCGCCGCTTTATTCCTTTTGTCATGATGCACGAATTTGAAGGCCTTCTTTTCAGCGACTGCGAAGGTTTCAGCCGTGGAATAGGTAAAGAGACTCTGGCACCGGCTTTCCAGGAAATAAGAGATGCTTTTAATTCACCTGAGGAGATTAATGATTCCCCGGAAACAGCTCCTTCGAAACGGGTAAAAACTCTAGTAAGAAACTACGAGAAACCTTTTCTGGGTATACTTGCAGCTCTCGAAATCGGTCTTGAAGTAATACGAAATGAGTGTCCCCATTTTAGAGAATGGCTGACACGTCTTGAAGAATGGCCCAAGAATTAGCTCCACAAGTTCGGGTTGGGTCATATGTGAAAACATCGGGGTTAGGCACTATCATTGACAAAATAGAGTTCGTTAAATTAGGGAATTTACCTTCTGATGAAAATTATTTCAAAATCACCAATACCTTGTCTGACTGATACAATTAATAAAAACAGGTAAATATTACTTTCCTTTCCAAATTAAATATATTTAATAAACGCCTGCTAATTTTTGTGGTAAAGAAAATAGGGGTCGTACTTCAAAATATCAATTGAATATTGTCTGTGAAAAAATGATGATTGAGGAAAAAATAAAAAAAGCGAGGAAAAATAATTAGAGGCCAGCTACACGACTGAAGATATTCATAAGCAGTGTTCAGAATGAATTTGCAAATATCAGGCGTGATCTTAAGGCATTTCTTATTGGTGATGCATTTTTACGTCGCTTTATTTCCGATGTCTTTCTTTTTGAAGAACTCCCTGCAAAAGATCAAAGGACGGATCAGGGACACACAAGATGATCAATCTCTGTAGGGAGCCCGGGCTCCCGGAACCTGAATTCAGGCAGAAAAGCAGGTCATTTGTCTTGACTTTATGGCGTAACTGGCTGACAGATGAAGTAATGAATCAACTATTCTTCGAAAGTAACTACAACAGGTCGTGGACAAATGAAACAACCTGGCAGCAAAAGAGCGTATCTATGTCTGTAAAAAGCCATAAAAATGCACAAAAAAGTGTATCATCATTCAGGATGCGCGATTTAAAAACTCCGTCAATTTCTTCTGTTTTTTTAATATGCTTTGCTTGAAATTGTTGATTTTTTATTAACCATATCGTATTTGAAGACTATTATATTATTAGTTTTAGCTCCTGATTTATTAGAAGTATTCTTTTTCGGCTGTTTTAAAAACACTTAAGTAGGAGTACAGTAATGATCGGAAGTAGCTAATATAAGGTTTTCGAATAAGGCAGAGAATAATATCCACCAGGCATTATCGGATATTGATTTGCTCGTCAGGCATTAGCTTTCTCCAGTTGAAATGAAGTATTCGGCGTCTTTTGAAAACCCGAATACTTTTTTTTTGGAGATTGTACATAATGTATTTGTATATAAATAACGGATTAACGTCATTCGTAACGGGACATCTTTATCCGGCTGTAAGTACCAGAATTTCTCTTGGATTTATCCCGTTTATTCTATTAACCTTCTTTTTTTCCGCCTGTGCTTCTCTGCCTGTTCAACATGTCAAAACTGTTTCAACTGATCGGTTTCCGGCCTATCTGCCTGTTCAACATGTCAAAACTGTTTCAACTGATCGGTTTCCGGCCTATCTGCCTGTTCAACATGTTAAAACTGTTTCAATTGATCGGTTTCCGGCCTATCATGCTTCCGTCGGCACAGAAATATCCCCTGAATCTGTTGATGAAGCCATTCCTGATGTAGACATTCTGGCATTAGATTCAGAAACAACCATTTTACTTGATAATAAAGTTGCAAAAATTCCGGATCCGAAAAAACGGCTTAAAGCCCTTAAAAACATCCTTTTTAAAAAGGTCAAAGGTGACTCGGTAAATGATCTATATGATGTTAAAACTGCTCAGGAGGCATTTGATACCGGTACAGCCAACTGTCTTTCATTCAGTAATCTTTTTGTGGCAACGGCCAGGTATGTAGGTCTGAATGTGCAATATATAGAGATATCCTCATCACCGGTTTGGAGGAAAGATAGAGATTTCCTTTATATCACGCGACATATCGGGGTTGCAGTGACCGTATCTGAGTCGTTGAGAAAGGTTATACAGCTGGAGATTACTCAACTTGGCGAGGCCTGTATGGTATCAGACGGTTCTGCAAAATATTCAGCTTCCAGTTCGAAACTGATGCCTGTAGACATAATAAATACAGCTCATTTTACACCTGTATCCGACAACCGTGCATTTGCGCAGTATTATAATAATAGTGGAAGCAAATATATGGCAGAAGGAAACCGGGCAGCAGCTTATCAATATTTTGTAAAGGCACTTAAGATCGATCCTGAATTCAGTTTTGCATGGGCAAACCTTGGTGTTATCTACAGGCTCAGCGGACAGAATAAAGTGGCCGAAGATGCGTATTTTCAGGGGTTTGCAGTCACATGTGACAAACCGGACAACGGCAGGCTGGCAATATTAAACAACCTGATGTGTCTCTACGAAAGAACCGGCAAAAATGACAAAGCCGATCTTTACAGGTCTTACCTGTCGAAACTTAAAAAAGAAAATCCCTATTGCCACTATTCGGAATCCAGAACAGCCTATGAGAGAGTGAGACGACCATAAATAAGCAAATAAATATTAATTTAGCTGAAATATCAAATGGTTATAATGTATAATTCATAATTAATTGTATCGCCCTCAGGGACTATTTAATTTTCCCCTGTCCTCAATCCTTTTTAGTAATTTGCCTATACATCCTGCCGGAAAATATGTTATCCATTGGTGCCATGTTATGCATCAAATGTTCATTTTGAGATAATAACCGGGAAATCTGGTTATGCCAACTATCTAGTGCCCATCCAGAAAGAGGCAATTTATGGATGGAGCTTTCAGCGGTCAGCTATCAGCAGTCAGCTAAGTCTTTATTTTAAAAGCCTTTTGCTGAAAGCTGAACGCTGAGTGCTGACCGCTACCAAACAAAAACTTTAGTTTTTGGATGGGCACTATCTAAAAAAACAAGATTTCTCCCGTTGGTCGAAATGACAGGGTATGATAATTCAGTAATTGCGACACAGTCTGTCAGTCAAAATGACAGGTAAAAATAATTCACAGAAAGAGAATCGGGAATGTTTGGATTCAAGTCAAAGAAAAATAAAAAAAAGGAAGAGATTCAGGAAGAGAAGGTTAGTTTTTTTGGCCGCCTTAAACAGGGATTGTCAAAAACAAGAAACGGTCTGACCGGAAGGCTGGACAGGGTGTTTCTTGGCAAAAGAGAAATCGATGAAGACCTGCTGGATGAGCTGGAAGAAATACTTTTTACATCCGATCTTGGAGTAGACGCCTCACAGGAGCTTATCGAGCTAGTAAGGGAAGGGGTGGCGAGGAAGAGCCTTGGCAATCCTGAGCAGTTGAAGGCCGCACTTAAAGAAAAAATAATCGAGTTCCTTAATATTGAAGAACCTCAAGTAAAGGAGCCCAAACCGGGCGAGCCCCTGGTAATAATGATGATAGGTGTAAACGGTGTAGGAAAAACCACAACCATCGGTAAAGTCGCAGGTCTTTTTAAAAATGAAGGCAGGGAGGTAATGCTTGCAGCAGGGGATACCTTCAGGGCAGCAGCAGCGGAACAGCTTACCATATGGGGAGAGCGTGTTGGTGTGGATGTGATAAGGCAGAATGAGGGGGCTGATCCTTCGGCAGTTGTTTTTGATGCTGTCAGTGCAGCCATGAGCAGAAAGATGGATGTCCTTTTAATTGATACTGCCGGCAGGCTCCATACAAAGGTAAATCTTATGGATGAACTCAATAAAATTTACAGAGTGGCGGGTAAAAAACTTCCGGGTGCGCCTCATCAGGTATGGCTGGTCCTCGATGCAACAACAGGACAGAATGCCATTTCCCAGGCAGAGATGTTTCATAAGATGCTTGGTCTTGACGGCATTATTCTGACAAAGCTGGACGGCACAGCCAAGGGCGGAATTGTCGTCGGAATATCAAGGCAGCTCGGCATACCAATAAAATACATAGGCATAGGCGAAAAGATAGATGACCTGAGACCCTTTGATGCATCTGAATTTGCGGAGGCTATCTTTTCAGATTAATTCATTTAAAAGTTCTTGTATTTACTTTAAAAAAAGACTATGCTTACTATCTTTACATGAGCTGAAATTTTAAAATGGAATTGCTCTTTTAAGTTATGTTGATTACGTTTGAGTCTGTTTATTACTGCTTGAACGCGGAATTTTAAGTTCCATTCATCAGGTAAGGGGGGCGGAGCAATTCATTATTTATAACAAACCGGAACGGATGCCATTTCTGGGGAGGAAGGCATGAAAAAGACCAAGGTGTTTTTCATGGCTATGATTATAGCCATAAACCTGCTTGGATTTTCAGGCACAAGCCTGGCATTTGATATGTCAAAAATCACTTCAAAGCCAGTTGAATTTGCAAAGTATATTGCAAAAAAGCTGGGTTTTGGTGATAGTGATGAAGAAAAACCAAGGGAAACTAAACCTGCCCAGGAACTCGCGGTTAAAGAATCTACAGTATCCACATTTGCTCCCGACAGTAATACAGTTTTTTTTAATTACAATGTAAATGATTTGAACAAGTCTGTTTTTGCTGATGGATTCAGCAGCAACTACGAACTGCAGGAGTATAATGAGGAAATAAATTATTATTATAGCAATGAAGACTGGTATTTCAGAATAGATTCCAGGACCGGTGAATTATTTACACCTTTTGCATACGGCTCCTCTTATGTCCCGGTATGGCAGACAAAAGTGGAATATCTCACTGATCTTTCCCGGGGATACTTTTCACAATTAAGTACAGAACTCTTCCTTGAATCATCCTTTTCCCGGCAGCAAACCCAGGGATCGGATGGTTCCTATCCTGACAGTATAAATAAAACATACGGTTTTGAGCCGGATAATATGGAATATGGCCTCAGTATTAATGCACTTGTCAAAGATGCAAAAATAAGCCTTTACGGGTGGCATGGAAATGATGTAAGCCCGTTCGGCTCTGCTTCTCTTTTAGATATTCAGGGCGCTTCCTCGGACCCTCTTTGGCGGTACTTTAATTCAGATTATTATCAGGGGAATAACAACCTTGCTGCAGCAATTTCATATGAATTACCTTTTATGAATTTTTTCCACCAGGGGATGTCCCCGAAAGTCAGGTTGGAAACAGCCTATAGATTCGGTGCGAATAATCCTGAAAACGGAAGTTTAATTGAAAACCGTGATCAGTGGAAAGTCGGGATGGCCTATGAGGGGAGTAATCGCATCGATTGGTTGAACAATTACGGCATTAACTGGGGAGTCGGATATAACTATACCGTTACTTTGGATGATATGGATGCCTTGGATAGTTTGAGGCAAAGTTACAGTTCCCATTCAGGCAATATTAATGCTAATACATACTGGTTTAACATGAAACTTTATACAATGTTCATGTACCTCTATGACCGCCAGACCAGGGGCAGCATGACGGTTCTTAATGCAACATATTCACCCGACTGGAGATGGTCGTACGGGATCAAGGCAAATTTTTACTATGGCGACAAAGATGGGGACAGCAAAGAATTTAAGGAAAAATCCGAGGTAGTTTCCCTCACGGCTACGTATCGGTGGGATTAATGACTGAATTTTCAGGGGTATTTTTTATACCGGAAACGATTTAATAAATAAAAGATTAAAGAAAAAAGGCCGCGGATCTTCCACGGCCTTTTTTAATCCGAAAATTTGTAATGATTTGATGCCTATTTTCCGTACAGGTCTTCTATCACTTTTTCCATCCCTCCCAGATTTTCAAGGGATTCTTTAGTGGGTATCAGGGTGTTTATATCCCATTCAATAGCTTCGCAGAATTGATTTATCTGGTCTTTTATATCTATAGTTACACCCTTCAGAGGCCCTTCAGTCAGCGGCGGTTCACCTGTTGCCCTTTTAGTCAGTATATCTTCTGTGGGGTCCAGGCCTGCCTTTATATTAAAGGCGTGCCTCAGATTAAATATCCTTTTTCCTGTGTCAAACAGATCTTTTTCTGTCATATCCCATCCTGTTGCCGCAACGATATATTTCATCATGGCGCCCGGGGGCATTGCAAAGCTGCTGAAGGCGCATAAACCAGCGCAATTCTGGACCTCGGTTTCAAATGTTGCCATGGCATCCCTTGTACCCCTGTTCTCTGTATTGTATTTAACTTCAGGAGGGGCATTCATTTCCATCATACCCGTGCTTCCCTTGACGTGACGACCGGGTGTGGGATCATACCTGTATGTCCTGGCAAAACCCGGTGCAAATCTGGGATCATGCATCGGAAGTTCAATCCCCCTTGCATTTTGAAGGTATTCAGAGCCTTTGCCAAGTTTTTTGGCGGCGGCTTCGGAGCCAAGGGCAAGGATTTTTCCAAAGCCTTTCTGGTCTGCGATAGCATGAGTCATTTCAACAATTGCATCTGCGTTTCCCCAGGTCAGTTCAACTCCGTCAGTATCTTTTCTGGTAAAAATACCGTTTTCATAACACTCCATTGCCCAGGCTATTGTTGCTCCGGTTGAAATAGTATCAAGCCCGTATTTATTGCAGATATCATTGCACTTTATTACTGATTCGGCATTGCTGTTAAGCATCATGGCCCCAAATGCTCCAATTGTCTCGTACTCCGGTCTGTCAGTATCCTCTGCCGGCCATTTTCCGTCTTTTACACTGTAGTGGGCTCCACAACCCATAGGACAGTTAGAGCAGGCATATTTGCCGGTATTATATTTAGAGTCATAGGATGGGGATGCCAGTTTTTGAGCTTCTTCTTCTCCCATATCAATTTCACCCGCGCCGCCCCAGTTTTTAATGGGAGTGTCACCGCTCATGATCATCCCGCCTGTTCCTCCGCCGGTGCCAAAGGCGCTGAAGCCTTCAATCATGCCTGCCATAGGGCCTTCTTTCATGGCATGCGGTATTTCTTTGGTTACTGCCTTAAAATCATCAGGGATCGAAACTGAAAATTTACCGCTTCCCTTTACCGCTAATGCTTTAAGATTTTTAGATCCCATTACAGCGCCGCAACCACCTCTTCCGGCTGCGCGATGTTTATCATTAATTACACATGCCATGAGAGAGAGTTTCTCTCCGGCCTGGCCAATGACTGCTGCCCTTAATTTCTTTTCACCTGTTTCTTCAATCAGCCCTTCAAGGGTTTCAACGCTGTCCTTTCCCCAGAGCCTGGATGCATCACGGATTTCAACATTACCG
>JASFHE010000261.1:0-8618 GCA_050123415.1 Desulfobacteraceae bacterium
ACAATCTGAACCACCTTGCCATTACGAAGATCTATACACGGTCTAAAACCCATATTTATAAGAATGCTCCTTTCAGATGACACATGTTTTTAAACATAAATAATTAAAGCAGAAAAGGTAACATACAAAAAGATTCCAGTCACTTGAAAAAACAATAATGAATTGACACGCCCTGTTCCATCTCATATACTCTATTCTTTTAAAATCTGTAAAAAATACAGTAACAAAGCCTTTATTTAACAGGCAAAACCAATTTACTAATTTAAGAAATCATTTAAAGAGGAGGAAATAATGCAGACGAACACGATCTTTCTGAGCCCGGAAGAGATGCCCCATCAGTGGTACAACATTCTGGCAGATATTAAAATGAATCCCCCGCTGGGACCGGATGGAAACCCTGTCAGCCCGGATATGCTGGCGCCGGTTTTTCCCATGAACCTGATTGAACAGGAAGTAAGCACAGAAAGATGGATAGATATACCTGAAGAGGTATTAAATATATATTCTATCTGGCGTCCGTCACCACTGGTCCGCGCAACAAAACTTGAAAAGGCCCTTGGTACACCTGCAAAAATCTATTACAAGAATGAAAGTGTCAGCCCTGCAGGAAGCCATAAGCCCAATACCGCTGTTGCACAGGCATACTATAACAAGGAATTCGGCATAAAAAAACTTACAACCGAAACAGGCGCAGGTCAGTGGGGAAGCGCCCTCTCCTTCGCATGCAGCCAGATCGGTCTTGAGTGCAAGGTCTTCATGGTCCGTATAAGCTTTGATCAGAAGCCCTACAGAAAAGCCATGATGCAGGCATGGGGAGGTAAATGTATAGCCAGCCCCAGTAACGAAACAAACGCCGGAAGGACTATTCTTGAGTCTGATCCCAACACACCCGGAAGCCTCGGCATTGCTATAAGTGAAGCTATAGAGGCTGCGGTAAGCGATACCAGCGGCGAGACACGTTATTCTCTCGGGAGTGTTTTAAACCATGTTATGATGCATCAGACAGTAATAGGCCTGGAAGCAAAAAAACAGCTTGATAAAATCGGTGATTATCCTGACATTGTAATAGGATGTGCCGGCGGAGGAAGCAATTTTGCAGGTATTGCATTTCCATTTGCCTGTGACAAAATAAACGGGAAAGAAGTAACAATATACCCGGTAGAGCCACTGGCATGCCCGACCCTTACAAGAGGTCCCTTTGTATATGATCACGGTGACACGGCAAGATACACACCTCTTCTTCCAATGCACAGCCTTGGCCACGCATTTGTTCCGCCTCCTGTTCATGCAGGTGGTCTCCGGTACCATGGCATGTCACCAACGGTAAGCCAGCTTGTGACTGAAGGTTTAATGGAGGCAAAAGCCGTTACCCAGCTTGATGCCTATAAAGCCGGTGTCCTTTTTGCCAGATCCGAAGGAATTATACCTGCGCCTGAATCAAACCATGCCATTGCCCAGGTTGTAGAAGAAGCCAATAAGGCAAAAGAAGAAGGTAAAGAAAAGGTTATACTTTTTAACCTCAGTGGCCACGGCCTTCTTGACCTTGGCGCCTACGAAAAATATTTCGCAGGTGAACTGAATAATTTTGAACTTTCTGATGAAGAACTGGAACAGTCTGAATCCGTTTTTAAAGACTTCCCCAAACCCGAACTTTTAAAGAGCATTTAACACCCGACCTATGCGTGGACATGTCACTGTAACCTTTAATAATATGTGGTTACAGTGACATTATAAATTTTTACTTAAATAACTAATCTTATGAGGAGGAGAAAGTTATGAAATTAAAAAGAGCCTGTGCATTAATCCTTGGTTTGTTTCTGATTTTTGCAATCCAGATATCTGCATCAGCCTATGATCAGCCATCAGTCAATCTTGGTTTTACCAGCTTTATGGATGGTGCACCACCTTCCGGACCGGGCTTTTACTTTACAGAGTATGTTCAACGCTGGACATCGGATGAATTTAAAGACAATAATGGTGATCCACTCCTGCCCCCTGCTGCAGGAGAGGACCTGGAGGCATGGATATTCCTTAGTCAACTTACTTATCAGTCAAACACGGAAATAATACTTGGAGGTAAATGGGGAATCGATGTTTTGGTCCCATATGTAAAAATTGATCTTGAATACGATATGGCAGGTCCTTTTCCCCAGGACAACGGCACCGGAACAGGAGACATATGGATAGGACCATATCTTCAATGGGATCCTGTTATGGGTGAAAACGGTCCAAAATTCATGCACAGATTTTCGCTGGGCTTTGTATTACCGACCGGCAGTTATGACCGGAGTAAGCAATTAAATCAGGGCAGTAATGTTTTTTCCTTTAACCCATACTGGGCAGCAACTTATTTCTTTTCCCCAAAATGGACAGCTACTATGAGAATCTATTACCTGCTGAATGATGAAAATGATGAACCAAGTACACCCGGCCTCACTACCAGCAAGGCAGGACAGGCAGTTCATATTAATTTTGCTTCCGCCTATGAAGTTATACCCGGTAAGCTCCGCCTGGGTATCAACGGTTACTATCTGAAACAGATAAGTGATTCTGAAGAGAACGGCGCTAAGGTAACTGGTAAAGAACAGGTCTTTGGAATAGGACCCGGTATGCTTTTTTCATTTAATAAAGATGCGCATTTTTTTATAAATATTTACAAGGAAACCAGTGCTGAAATGAGACCGGAGGGTGAACGCATCAACGCAAGGTTTGTATATCATTTCTAATACCAACCGGCATTATTCAATTCCGGTTGGAGCTTTCAGCAGTCAGCCATCAGCTAAGTAGTCTTTAAAATCTTTTTCTGAAAGCTGAACGCTGACGGCTGATCGCTTTCATTCAAAGACACCGGTTTTTGAATGAACACTAATCATTTCCTTCAATCTGCTGAATTCTTCGGGAGTATCAACATCCATGCCTGCCAGAGGCAAATCAATATCAACATATTCTACAGGATATTTTTTAAGCAGGTCTCTACCTCCTTTGTCGCCTTCTATCTCTTTTAATTCACCAAACAGGTCTCGTTTAAAAAGAACCGGTGATCCTTTTTCCCCGTTATAAAGAGGTGCAACTATAGGTTTGTCACTTTCATAAAAGGTCATAATCAGTCTGTTAATTATTCCGGCGTTTACCATGGGCTGGTCTGCCATAAAAAACATTGCAGCATTAGATTCATGATCTGCAGCTTCAAGGCCTGCCTTCATAGAACTGCTCTGACCGGTCTTCCAATTTTCATTAACAACTCTTTTAATATCCGGATAAATGTCTTTATCAACTAAGGGCAACCCTGGCTGTGTAACAAGGATTATTTCATCAGCGACAGATGCCAGGACATTCTTAATTACAATATTCGCGAGGGTTTTTCCGCCTATCTCCAGTTCCTGTTTCGGCCTGCCCATGCGGCTTGATCCCCCTGCTGCAAGTATCACGGCAGAAACAAACCCATCCGGTATGCATGGCTTTATGAAAATTTTCTCTCTCCTGTGGGATGTTATTACAGTCTTTTTAACACCGCCTTTGAACAGATGCCTTGAGATATCCAGGCCGATATTAACCTTTTCCCTGTTATCCGCCTTGTTTACAAGGGGGATAAAGCGTGCAGTTTCAGGCACGTCCTTCATTCCTCCTTTAGGATGCAGGAGTGTTTTTGCGATTACTTCAGGCGTAATGATTTCACCCGGTTTTAAACCTGTGATTTCCGCTATCTTATGGGGCCGGTGTGCAGTGTCCTCTGATAAAGGCTTATAGGGGGCATCTGCTCCTACAAGAGGTATGATTATTGTACTTGCAGGAGAAATAACAGGTTCATGCTCTTCAGGAGCCTTGAAGGGAAGGTTCCTGGAACCGTCTGCCTCAATAAGGATAACGTCTGCAATCTTTATTAAATCCTTCACCCATAATGGATCAATACCTTCAAGCTTTACTTTACCATGGTGATCAGCAAGAACGATCAGGTCATTGACCTTCATGGCCTCTTCTACTTCCGTGATATCATTTGTTAAAAGAAGAGTATATCCTTCATCCGGCGGAAATATGTGAGTTGATGTAGTGATAATGACTTTAAGTCCGCTTTTAACCAATTCGTCAGCAAGGTAAAACATGGTAGTCGTTTTTCCGCCGCCGCCAACCAGGGAAACGATGTCACCGGCTTTAATTCCAATAGCCCGTGCAAGGCTCAAGGGGTTGTTATATGATTTCATTTTAAATCACCTTTATTTTTAACCACGAAACACACGAAATACACGAAAAGATGTTAAATATATCCCATATCAATATCTTAATATCATTTACCTGTAAATGTTCTTTTTTTTAAACCTGAAGCAGCCTTAAAAGGGAAAGATAAAGAAGACCTGAAATTCCTGAAAAAGATCAGAGAGAAAAAATTATCAGATCGTTAATTCTCTTTCGTAGGATTGAGATTTATTCCCGACCGGTTTTCAGTGGTTTCTGTTTTTTCAGTAATGTAGATAGCGAAGAATTATACTACCAGAGGTCAGGATCTTTAATACATCCTAATTCATACAGGGTCTTTGAAATCTCTTCTACAGACATAATACCCAAATTCTTGATCCGGCTAAGCTTTTTCCTTCCGAGTTTAGCCACAGTATCAGGATCATCAATTATATTTTCATAATTGAAATACAGTTGTAACGCATTCCGGGAACGCGCTGAAAGGCGTGAGGAAAAAGGACTGCGATTATGCAACTCCTTTAGTTCCCTAGCCTTTATATAAAGCTGCCTGGCCCTGTCGCGTGTAAATCCAAAGTGTATGCCAATCTCCCGGAAAGTCATACCTTTTTCACGCATTAAAAAAACCTTTTCTCTCCTTTCACTGCTTTTCTTCCTCAATTTATATGATCTCCATCTCTATAAATCATGTTTCATTTAATACAACTAATTATTATTACTCATCGGCTTGCCAAAAAAAATACCTGAACTTTTAGAAACAATAAGAAAAATAATAGCAGACCAGGAATAATAGGGGACAAGAGCTAAGTGGAGGTTTGCCCCAATTCAATACCGGTTAAAAGATATTGAATTACATAGGATTGTCCCATTTATGCCCCCTCTGCTTTTCGTTTTATTATGTCACAGTCAAGGGCGGCCTCCGTTCTTTCCACAAAGTTTTAGTCTTTTTTAAGTCTGCGTACATCTGTGTCCGTCTGCGGTTAATTGATTTGCAGTATCGTTTGGTTTTGTGCCTGACAGGATTTTGTTAGCGTGAACTCGCACTTTCGTTAATAACTATATCAGTATTAGGAGAAACCGCGTGGAGTAACTCATTCAATTTTTCAACACTTGGAACTGACCGTCCCTGTTCATACCGAGCATACGCATTTCTTGATTTTGTACCTAATCTGTTAGAAACCTGAGAAAGTGAAAGCCCGCTTATTTCGCGCTTTCGTTGTAACAGTAAACTAATCATATATTTGGGCTCAGAAGATCCCACTTCAAAACTATCTTTTCTTCCTTTGTATAGCTCAACAATGAAGTCTTCTTTATTAACCATTGTTTCAATCATATCCACGACCATCTCGTATGCCTCTTTTTTTGTTCTACCCTGTGTCATCAAATCGAGAATTGGTATTTCTGCAAGCCAGTATTTACCATCTTTATACACCTTTCCTGAAAATCTCATGATTTAACACCTCTTTTTGTTTTTCGTAAAATGGAACGAGCTAATTTTTCATTAATATCACTATGCCTCGGAATTGGCTCCTGCCTATTACCATCAGTCCAGACATCATGATTACCACCATGCCTGAGAAACCACCATCCTATCATTTTTAACTCATTCTCCAGTTTTTTCTTTTCATATCGGCAACTGTACACCAATTCGTGTTCACTATCAAGACATTAAATATACAATCTCCCAAACCGTAATGTTAGACATGGGGGTATTAACAAAAAATAGAAAGGCGATTAATGGTAAAGACCTTTAACCGCCCTGTTATTAGAGCTTTTCAGGAGTTATTTAATTAATTGAGGACATCCCTTTTACGTCATGAATGGAATTTGTACATCCACTTGACTGTCCACTAAAATTAACAGCCTGTTTTCGTAAAATAATTGCAGAATCAGATGGTTAGGCTATTTTTCTGATAAATTTCCTGCCTGTTCCATAAATTTATGGAACAGCTGATTTTACCTTTTACTTTCTGTTTAAAGAGGCAGGATGTCAGATGTCAGTTGAAAAAAACAGATATAGGAAATCCATACCGGATTTAATAGTATGTAGAAGGTTGGGTTAAACGAAGCAACCCACCAAATATGCTATATCAGCCAGAAGTACAACCCCAGTCCCCCGGTAACCGGCAGCAGAACAGTAAGAATCAGAGATCCCAGGCAGCCGAAACCTTTTTTCTTCATCAGCAGATCTTCCTGATGCGGATTGGCTTTTAACCATTCAATATGGCAGGACTCACAATAGAGTCTGGTAAATCCCCTGTCGACATACCCCCTTCAATCACAACATTTTTAGCGTTTTTTCTTTGCTTTGAATCTCTGACCGATTCAAAAAGTACGATGTCCCCGGTCTGCGGCCTTCTTCCCTTTGTTTTCACAGAGAATATATGAAAAAATATTTTTTCAGAACCATCATCCGGTTTAATGAAACCAAATCCTTTATCGTCCTTCCATTGTTCAATAATCCCTCTCATAAATACCTGCCATCAGTTGGGTGTTTTTTAAATTACATCGTAGATTCTCACATGATCAGAGTCTTTGTTAATTAAAACCATCTGTTTTTTTGAATAGATCTTCTGTTTAGTGAATAATGAAGGTCTCTGGATTCAATAATTCGGGAGCATCTAACCTTGTCGTTCCTAGTATTCAGAATACATTAAACAAATCAAAGGGCTCTGTCAATTAAATTATTAAACAGCGTCCCGCTTTACGCTTTAATATACAGTGGAAAACGAAGTAATAACTGAATTGATATTTTGAAGTACGACCCCTATTTCACTGGTGAGCGCCGTGAGTGGGGTTGCATAAGATTGGCTCCTTTGTTCAGTAGTATTTTTCTCTTGGCGTTATCATAATAATATTCTTATACTTTTTAATTCCTTTTTTGGCAACCATTATCTTTACAAAGTCAAACTAGTCACGTTTCCTGCGGTCTCTTACATAACATGGCTCATTATCAGAAGCACAAAAGCCTTAACCCCCGGCCACCCACCCCTTAAAAACAAAAAGCTGTTAAAGAAAAAAATCTTCAACAGCTTTGTTAATATTATTGATGTGTTCCCTTAATTCTGTCATATGTCAAGGGCAGACTCTGGTCTTTTCATTAGGAATCTTCCTCTAAAAAAAAGGTGAAACCTGTCGGTGAAGGGATATCAACTTCAAAAATTTCCTCTATTTTTTCTACATTAATCCTAGGTAGATCAGATTCTTTATTTAGAATGTTGTCCATAAGCTTTGGGTCATATTGTATTAAATTTAGCGCAATATATTTAGCTTCGTTGGTTTCATATGCTTCAACATATCTGGTTGTATAAAAGCCAACTTTTTTTTCTTGGCCATCAATATTAAGAAGTAAATTCCTACCTTCAACGAAAACACTATATTTCTTCATATTGCAACTCATTATTAATACGACAATAATATGGCCCCATATCACTTTCGTGAACAAATACCATTGTCCAAGAAAAGTTATAGCTAGTAATGTATAAGTCAAATAGTTGATTGTTTTTAGATAAAATATTTTTTAACTCGATAGATTTTGGCAATATTCCTTCTTTACAAAAATACCCTGTTATTCCTTCATTTGAAGAAAGAACATAAAATTGTTCTGTTTTAAGATTATTATAAATAAATTCTGCCTTTGCGCCTTTTATACAAGGAGTATACCCATGATTAAAGGTATGCCAATCTTCATTATTAAAAATCCATTTTCCCGTATTCTTTTTAAGTTCTATCGCAAATCTTTCTCTCCACATTTGTTGTAATTGCCACTTTTTGGTTTTGTCCAGCGGAAAAACTTTATTGGAATTTTCCATAAGAAATTTTATTAACTCATTGCTCATAATAATTTATTCACATATATCATCCGAATCCGAAAATAATATATCATAAATATCTAAAATATCTTGTGGAAGGCTAAATGGATTAATAAGATCTAAGACAAAAGCTCCTCCTTTTATAGCAGCATTGGCATCCTCAGCATAATGTGAGACAGTTAAGGCTGCAGCAACAGAATATAAAACATGCCCACCTTTACGTCCATGTGGATGATAATGGTTTCTAAATCCATCATGTTTTGAACCATGTGCATAATCATGAATAGGTCTCTTACCATCACCTGCTGCTTCTGCAATTTCTTTCGCAACTTTTCTGTTTTTAGCTATTACATCATCACCTGATTTAACTGCCTTAACAGCATTCTTACGACCAACTTTACCAAGCGTTTTAATACCTTTAATTCCTAATACAACAACTTTTCCAACTATAGAATGACCTTCAGGATCAATCCAGTTTATTGGGTTATTCTCAACGTAGGTATAAAGATTAATCCCCCCACTAAGCCCAATAGGATCAGGAGTTAAATACCTCCCTGTAGATGGATCATAATACCTGTGGTAATTGTAATGCAGCCCAGTTTCAGAGTCATAATATTG
>JASFHE010000262.1:0-8605 GCA_050123415.1 Desulfobacteraceae bacterium
TCCCCTGTTATAAACGCGGAAGTCACTTTACAGGGCCTGGCCAGGCTTGCATATTTGGATAAACAGGTGACAGTAAAAGAGATACAGGATCTCTTCAGGGATAAGTGGAAATTATCACTAAATGATACACAGGCAGCGGAAATCCTTGGCTTCAAAAATTTTAAAAATATTAATTATGCCCAGGGTGATTATATAAGTAAAAACTTTACAGTACTTGGCTGGACCTCCGGAGGACATACAGGAACAGATGTTCCGCTATGGGCCTATTCAGGCAGGGGAGAAACACCTTTAAAAGGCAACATTGATAATACTCAGATAGCTATTAAGCTGGCAAAGGTGATGGATTTTAAACTTGACACACTCGGGGATGATCTTTTTATTGAAGTCGGCAGTGTATTTCCTGATTACGTGCTGTCAGAAGACGATACCGGATATATCCTGGAAACAGGCAACGCCCGTTTGCCGGTAAATAAGAATATAGTAATAAAAGGTGACCGTGAATTCAGGACAGAAGGTATTACGGTATATATCCCGAATATAAATAAGGTATTTATCCCAAGGGAAGCGGTGGAAATTATTAAGGGTAAAGAGTGATAATAACCTTGTGAATGTCACGAACTATTCGAAATCGGGCAGGCACAGGAGCCTGCCCCTACATTATTATACTAATATTGGTATGATATTCTATAAGCGTAACTATTTCAGTGCCTTCGCACATCTCTAAATAATCCTTTTTTTAAACCAGTCTGTATACTTCGTAGGGACGGGTCCCAGTGCCCGTCCGTTAAAGATCTTAATCTATCCACGGGCAGACAAGACCTGCATTCTAAAAATGTTTATGCGTATATTAACGACATCTCACAATGATTTTAAATCCAGAAATGATGCAACACTATCAGCAACAAAACCTGTTTTGCCCACCATATCCCGGCATTTGGAAATTTCTTCCGGGTCATTGCCTGCCGGACAATACTTATTCAATTCTTCAATCAACTGATGCAGTTTTCCAATCTCCGGGCACAACTCCCTTGCCTTCTCAAAGAGTACCTCAAGGTCCGTACTTCTCGTAGGATGAACATCCCTGAAAACCATCACGGCCTTAAGCGCCCTGACAATAGCAAACCTCAAATAATCTCTGCACCTGAATATCTGCATGTTATCAAGAGCCATTTCACCTTTTCCAAAAAACTCACGGGCCTGATCCAGGTATTCCCCCTGAATTACATCCTTTTTCCGTTCCTTATAACTTTTTAAAGGTGTTGCATCTGCATCAAAATCCGTGTACCGGTATAATACCAGCCCTTCACTCAATGCGGAAAAAACCATTGTCCCTGGTATGTCCTTTTGTGTAATAAAATCAGCAACAGATCTCACAAATATATGCTTGTCATGAACGATATGATCAGTACCTGCCAGCATTTCGGCAGACGCTTTCTCATCATCTTCAACATCCATGATCACCATCATATCGATATCACTGAACTCATCAGAGTCTCCTCTTGCAGTGCTGCCATACAAAATGATCATTTCCGGGGCATAATGATCGACCAGGAAACTTTTAAGCCTGTTTACAATAAATACCTGTTTTTCATTCATTGGATTATTGATATATTATCATGTAAATGATATTTTTTAGTCAGGTAAAATGTCATTTTTACCTTTATTACCCGGGATGATACTTGGCGCAACACTCCGGGTCAAGGCTAAAGCATATGAAACCATTTGCATATAAGACCACAAGCCTCGCAATAAAGGCAATCTCTAATCTTTCACGGGCAAACATCAACCTTCACGGCAAGGAAAATATCCCGGAAAGCAACACTATCTTTGCTATCAATCATTTCACCAGGATTGAAACCTTCCTGATGCCCTATATCATTTCAAAGCTGACAGACAAACCTGTCTGGTCACTTGCCGATTATACCCTTTTTGAAGGAGCATTCGGTAAATTTCTCGAAACAGTCGGGGCTGTTTCCAATAAAATTCCTGACAGGGACAAACTGATAATCAAGACTCTGCTGACCGGAGAGGCATCATGGATTATTTTCCCTGAAGGCCAGATGATAAAGGATAAAAAACTGATCGAGAAGAGAAAATTCATGGTCTATAATGCAGGAGGAAGAAGGCCTCCTCATACCGGGGCTGCCACACTTGCCATGAGGGCAGAGTTTTATAGAAGGCGTATCATTACACTTTGCATGAAAGGGTGTGATGAGGCAAAAAGGCTGATTGAGATGTTTCAAATCGATTCAATAGATAAAATCTCTCCAAAAGAAACAAACATCGTGCCTGTCAACATCAGCTATTATCCGGTCAGGACAAAAGTAAATGTGCTGAGCAAACTCGCGGGTTCAATGGTTGATAATATACCCGAACGTGTTATTGAAGAAATTATGACAGAAGGGACCATGCTTTTAGAAGGAGTTGATATTGATATCCGGTTTGGCAAACCAATCAGCCTGAAGGAACGACTTGCACATGATATAATAAAAAAAGATCTGATCGATACCGAATCATTTGATTTTGATGATCCCATTCCTTCCCGCAGGAAAATGCGCAAAGAAGCAATAAAATTGATGCAGGAATACATGGGCACAATTTATAACATGACAACAATCAACTATGATCACCTTTTCGCTCTGCTCCTTAAAAAAACCTGGTACAGAAACCTGGACAATGATTTTTTAAAAAGAAAAGTTTTTTTAATAATATCCGACCTTCAGTCAAAACCAGGTCTTTTCCTCCACAGTGACCTTACGGCTGAACAAACCCATCTGCTCACAGATGATCGTCACAGTAAATACAAAAACTTTATTCAAATGGCTGTTGAAACCGGAATAATCGAAAAAACAGACAACCGGCTCTTCCTGAACAAACCAGGATTCTTTACGAAAAGTGATTTTCACAGGATTCGGATTGAAAATCCTGTAGCAGTGCTGGCGAATTGTACGGAGCCGTTAAAAAAACTTCAAAGTACAGTCTCCAAATACGCATTAATGCCTGACTATTTTGTCAGGAAAAAACTTGCAGGTCTTATAATTAAAAAAGAATTGGATGACTTTGAAGCGGATTATCAAACAAATTATTTACCAAGAGGATCCAAACCCGAAAGAATAGGCAGCCCGTATTTATTAAACAAAAAAGGCAGCAACACGGGAGTGCTTTTAATACACGGGTATATGGCTGCCCCTGAAGAGGTCAGAAGCCTGGCAAAGTATATTAATGCCCTTGGTTTTAGAATCTATGCCACAAGGTTAAAGGGACATGGCACTGCGCCCGAAGACCTGGCTGTAAGAAGTTATGATGACTGGATAACCTCGGTTGAACGGGGTTACGCAATATTAAGCAACATGTGTGATCATGTAATTATTGGCGGTTTTTCAACAGGTGCAGGACTTGCGTTAGAACTTGTTTCAAGAGTACCCGGTATCAGGGGGGTATTTGCTGTCAATCCGCCAATGAAGTTGCAGGATTTCTCCGCCAGATTTGTTCCTGCCGTGGATGTGTGGAACAGTATGATGAAAAAGATGAAGATCAAATCCATGGCAAAGGAATTTGTAGAAAACAACCCGGAACATCCGCATATCAACTACACAAGAAATCCCATAAGCGGTATCAGGCAGCTTGAAAGACTCATGGAAAAGGTTAAAGACAAGCTGGAAGACATCAAAATTCCTGCCCTGATTGTTCAGGGCAGTCAGGACCCGGTCGTGAACCCGGAAGGCTCAAAACAAATATTTGAAAGGCTTGGATCAGAAGATAAGACATACGAACTGCTGGATTTTGACCGCCATGGAATAATAATGGACGAAGGATCGGAAAAGGTGCACCGGGTTATTGGAGAGTTTCTTAAGAGAGTACTCCATTAAACAATCATTTCCAGCTGCTCAATATGCTTCTTCAATCTTTTTGCAGAAACAGGAAAAGCAGTTCCAACCTCAGGCGCGAAAACAGAAACCCTGTATTCCTCTATCATCCACCTTAACCGCTCAATACCATCCTTCTTTTCCATTGAAGCATATGGGGACATGTTTTCAAGCAGATTGGCCATGATTTTTTCATACTCTTCAACCAGCTTTGCCTTTTCAGTATCCTTCTCCAGATTATATATACCCCTTTCCACCCTGACTTCTTTAGCCCTGAGGTATCTGGGAATCTCTATCATCTCGCTGATGGAATAAATATCCGGGAAACCGGATGGCAAAAGTTCCTCTGCCTGCTGCTTTAATTCGGCACAGAGTATAAGACCTGCCGGGCTTATCTTTTTTGATTTTTCCATATCATCGATAAAAGATCTTGTATGGCTGTAAGCCAGTACAACCTTTAATACCTGTTCCCTCAGGTTTCTGTACTCATCGAGCATTATTCCGGGAAGCTCATTTGAGAAAGATTCAAAGTCTTCTTTGTTCCTGATGTTTTTTCTGAGCAGTCTTTTAATGACTCCTTCATGCATTACATTACAAAGGGCAGACTCTCCTCCAAAATATACAGCAGCCCTTGCCGCCTCACCGGGGAAGGGCCAGTCGCGTCTTAAAAACTTTATATCTTTCGCCAGTTTGATATTTAACAGCTCCCGGACACCCATCCCGTGAATTCTCAGGGCAAGCTCCCTGTCCTGAAAGAGACGTATATTTACCCTGCCCTTATCAGGTTCAAGCGCGGGATAGAGTTTCACAGGAGTTCCCGTATCGATCTCTTCCGGCAGGATATCAAAATCCCATGCTGTAATGCCTTTTCTTTCCCACTTCTTTTTCAGTTTATTGAACTGATTCAGGTCAGTGGGATGCTGTTCCTGATTATTTAAAAGCTCGGGTATATTTCTTCCCGCCTTTAACTCTTTTCCCTTGCTGTCTGTTATGGCGACCCTTGTACGCAGGTATTCCGGTATCTCCACCTGCTCCCATACTTCGGCAGGAATACTCACCCTGAACCGGTTATAGACAAAGCGTGAAAGGGTGTTAATCGGGGACTGGTCACCAATTTCCATTTCCTTTATTATTATATCCACGGTATTTGATACGGGCACCAGTTGTTTTCTGTAGCGCTTGGGCAGTCCCTTAATAAGGGCCGTAAGCTTTTCTTCCATAAAGCCTTCAACACCCCATTCCAGGAATTCCGGGGTAAGACTTGATGCAACAGCAGAGGGTACCTTTATAGTAAGACCGTCATCCTCCTTTCCCGGTGAAAAGCTGTAGGATGTCCTTAGCCTTACACTGCCTATCTTTAATTCATCAGGGAAAAGATTCAGGTCAGCCCTGTCAGGCATGGAGAGAATAATATCATCCTCTGTCATCCTAAGGAAATCATCAGAGCCATTACCCCTGATCAACCTTGCCAGGCTCCTTGAATCAAATATTCCACTTAATCTTTCAGAATAAAACGCAGCCAGCGCATCCTCGCCTGCAAGGAGGTCCCTTCTCCTGAGCTTGCTTTCCATATTCTCAAATTTTTTAAGAAGCTCCAGGTTGTGATCAAGAAAGGAGAATTTTTCTTTCATATTATTTTCAACAAGGGCAGAGCGTATAAATACCTCATGGGCCTCTTTTGTATTAATCTTACCATAAGATACCTGCCTCCCGGTAACAATGGGCAATCCGTAGAGAGATACGTTCTCGGAAGCCTTCACCTCTCCCCTGCTCTTTTCCCAGTGGGGATCGGCATAGGAATATTTGCACAGGTCTCCCCCGAGCGACTCAAGCCATGCCGGATCTATCTTTGCTACATTGCGTGCAAACAACCTGGATGTCTTAACCATCTCGGCCGCCACTATCCATGAAGGATTTTTATTAAAGAGCGCTGAACCGGGAAACATCATTACCTCCCTGCCCCGTGTTGCCCTGTACATATTTTTCTCTTTAAGCACAGCAATGTTGGATAAAAAGCCGCTAAGTATTGCCCGGTGAATTCCGGCATATCGCATCTCCGAATTACTTTTATCAGGAGGTGTGTTTATATATATCTTCTGTTCTTTGATAATGGTCATTATCTGGTCATAGGTGTATGCCCACTCTCTCATCCGTGGGAACGACAGAAAATGCTCCCGGCAGAACCTACGCATTTTGTTCTGGGTCTTAAGCTCTTTCCACTGACGATGATACTGTTTCCAGATTTTTAAAAGTGTAAAAAAATCGGAATCAGTATCCTTGAAAGGAGCATGCATCTGATCGGCCCGGGCTGCTTTTTCAAGAGGACGTTCCCTGGGGTCCTGGATACTGAGGATACCAGCGATAATCGCGGTTTCTTCCGCATACCCTTCCCTGCATGCCTCGATCATCATCCTGCTTATTCTCGGATCAAGGGGCATCCGGGCCATCAGCCTCCCCTTTTCAGTAAGCCTCCTTCTGCCGCGCTGTTTTTCTATTGCGCCCAGTTCTTCCAAAAGGTCAAAACCGTCCTTAATGCTCCTGTCTCCCGGAGGATCAATAAACGGGAAACGTGAAGGCTCTCCAAGTTTAAGGTCGATCATGCGAAGTATGACCTCTGCAAGGTTTGATCTCAGGATTTCAGGAGGCGTAAACTCTTCGCGGTTTTCAAAATCCTTTTCTGAATAAAGCCTTATACAGACTCCGCTCTGCACGCGGCCCGCACGCCCTTTCCTCTGGTCAGCGCTGCTCCGCGATATGGCACTCACAGGCAGGCTGTTTGTCCTGGTCCTTGGGAGATACCGCGCTATCCTGGCAAGACCTGTATCAACAACATACCTTATCCCCGATATTGTAAGAGAGGTCTCAGCCACATTGGTTGCCACAACTATCTTGCTTGTCTTAACACTGTATGTTCTCTGCTGCATGGATGACGGGAGCCGTGCGAACAGGGGAAGCACAGTGGGATTGTCCCTGTAGTTTCTGCCCGACAGCCTTTCGCAGGTTTCAAGGATATCCTGCTCAGTGGGCATAAAGATAAGTATGTCTCCACTCTGTTTTTTATCCTTAAGTTCATCAACAGTCTGGACTGCCAGGTCCACATAGGTAACGTCTCCTTTTTCCTCCAGCTCAGGATCAATAGGATTATACCTGATCTCAACAGGATAAAGCCTGCCGCTGACATGTATAACAGTTGCGCCATTAAAGGCCTTTGAAAACCTCTCTGTATCAAGAGTTGCGGAGGTTATTATCACCTTTAGTTCCGGGCGTTTTGGAATAAGTGTCCTTAATATGCCGAGGATAAAATCAATATTAAGGCTCCGCTCATGGGCTTCGTCTATTATGAGTGTGTCATACTCATTTAAAAAGGCATCGCCCTGTGTTTCGGCAAGGAGCATTCCGTCTGTCATTATCTTTATATAGGCATCCGGAGGAGTCCTGTCCTTAAACCTTACCTTGTATCCTACAGACTTACCCAGTCTTTCACCCAGTTCTTCGGCAATCCTGCGGGAAATTGTGGATGCCGCAATACGCCTTGGCTGGGTACAGCCTATCTTACCCACAATACCCCTTCCCGCCTCAATGCACATCTTGGGTATCTGGGTACTTTTACCCGATCCTGTTTCTCCGGAAATTATAATGACCTGATTATCTCTTATGGCAGCAACTATCTCATCTTTTTTTGAAGTAATGGGAAGTTCTTCAGGATATGAAACCTTCGGGACACCGGCCTCTCTTTTTTCTTTTTCCAGAACAGATTTCTCTGCCCTTTTAAAAAGCCCGGAAAGGATATCAGCAGGCGATTTCACCCCTTTCCTGTTTTTTCCCGGCTTTTTAAGTTTTTTCAGTCTGTATGAAATAATTGCCCTGTCCCTCAGCATGGTGGAGGGAAGCAGGGATCCTATTTTTTTTAAATCGTCAGCAATACTCATTTTTTTGTAACTACAATTCTTATTATTTTTTAAAAAAGTATCTGTAAAACCATACCTGATATTTATAATCCGGATTACATACCATGACTCGGCAGGGTGTAATCCGGGCGGATAATAGCACAAGAGAATCTGTTTTGTACATGACAATGGAGCTATTTGATAAAAAATGGAAATAAGCCCTCAGAGATAATAGCAGGAAACGATTAAGGGCTATAGAAGCAGAATAAAGAAGATATATGGAAAGAAACAGAGAACCTGTCCCGGCGTATACATGATGAAGCCGGACCTGTCAGGGCATCTTGTCGGGGCGTAGCTTTAGCGAAGACCGAAGCTTTAAGTGAAGACTGAAGCTGCAAACGACGCAGGCCCTGGCACGGCGTAGTCTCAAAACAAAGCCGGCAGACTTCAATTTACCGGGTTTCCCCACTTTTATTTTTTGACATTATAATCAGATTATGGTTTAAATTTTCAATCAAATCTTAAGTGCCGATGATTAAATGCAATATGTTAACAAATTGTAGTATTTTCCGATTTTGTATCATCGTTTTATTTGTACTTTTTGAAAATTCTTTTTTATTTCAAGTAGATATATTTTTTAAAAAGATATGTAAAAATCTCAAATCGGAAAATATTCCGAAATTTCAAATGGTTCAAACAACGAAAGATTACATTTTTCAGCTAACTAGTGCCCATCCAAAAACTAAAGTTTTTGTTCGGAAGCTGTCAGCACTCAGCGTTCAGCTTTTAGCAAAAAGCTTTTAAAATAAAGACTTAGCTGACGGCTGATAGCTGAACGCTGAAAGCTCCATC
>JASFHE010000263.1:0-8586 GCA_050123415.1 Desulfobacteraceae bacterium
TTTGCGCTGCGGAAATTATTAAGTTCCGAAAGACCTGATTAATGAAGGGATTGAGACCTCCAGATACAATACCACCCCGCCCTGCTCATCCGGTTCCGAAAGACCTGATTAATGAAGGGATTGAGACGGTTTTTCGGTTACTATTTTTGCAGCTTCCTTGGGTTCCGAAAGACCTGATTAATGAAGGGATTGAGACTGTTTCTCCTTTGTTAAATTAAAAAAATTGTTAATAGTTCCGAAAGACCTGATTAATAAAGGGATTGAGACTAATAACCGCTATTACTATTAAATTGCTGATTACTGTGTTCCGAAAGACCTGATTAATGAAGGGATTGAGACGACGCAGGGATCGGGGAATATAGGCCGTGCCCAGTAATGTTCCGAAAGACCTGATTAATGAAGGGATTGAGACGTCCTTAAATCCCCTGGGGTTTCTTCCCGCCACCCGTTCCGAAAGACCTGATTAATGAAGGGATTGAGACGCGGTTATTGGTTAATGCTATTCTGCCAGATCTAACCAGTTCCGAAAGACCTGATTAATGAAGGGATTGAGACCCTTGCCTTTGTGTTGCTTTTTTTTGCTACTGCCATGTTAAGGTTCCGAAAGACCTGATTAATGAAGGGATTGAGACATGAATCTCCTGTTGAATTAAATATAACTGCTGAAAGTTCCGAAAGACCTGATTAATGAAGGGATTGAGACTAGCACACTGCCTAACATAACCCCTGTTACTATGCGTTTAGTTCCGAAAGACCTGATTAATGAAGGGATTGAGACTGCCCTGTAGTAAGGCAATATTGTGCTTTTGTGCAAGTGGTTCCGAAAGACCTGATTAATGAAGGGATTGAGACCTGCCTACCATTACGCCCTTTATTATACGTGTTACGCTTGCGTTCCGAAAGACCTGATTAATGAAGGGATTGAGACTAACTTATTAAAACGTTTACACATATATAACATAATAACCGTTCCGAAAGACCTGATTAATGAAGGGATTGAGACCTGTTTTCTCTTCTTCTTTTGTGGGTTTATGATCAAGTTCCGAAAGACCTGATTAATGAAGGGATTGAGACGGATGACCAGTGAAATCCTCTTCTATCCAATTAAAATCGGTTCCGAAAGACCTGATTAATGAAGGGATTGAGTTATACCGGTTTCTCACAAGGAACTGCATAAACTCATGTGCATGATACAAATAAAATGGTGCAGTTCCAGTAATTTTTATCTTAAGGCTGCTGTAGCATTTTCTTGTCAATTATTATTATCACGGAGGTACTACCTGAGAAACAGCCGCTCTAGTCTTTCTAGAAACGATCCAATTGATGTAAATAATGATATGTAACTATCCCAACCGATGTTGACAGGTTAAGGCTCCTTACCTGCCCAAAGACAGGGATACGAAAACAAGGATATATTTCCCTTATTACCTCAGGAAGTCCAAGGCTTTCCTGCCCGAAAAGAAGATAGCTGCCTTTTAAGACCTTTGCCTTTGTATATTCCTGCTCTGCGTGTTTACTGAAACAAAAAAGGTGATGCGGGATATTGTCATCACTTTCAAGAAAAGCATCAAAGCTGTTATGATGTGTGACATCCACTTCATGCCAGTAATCGAGTCCTGCACGCCTGAGATGTTTATCATCCACACGAAACCCGAGGGGGTGAACAAGATGCAGCCTGACCATGGCTGCTCCGCACAACCTGGCGATATTCCCGGTGTTCGCAGGTATTTCGGGCTGATAGAGGACTATATTTAGATATGGATCTCTAACGGTTATATGTTCTTTATAATGCATTAATAGGGTCTTAATGAACCGCAATCAGGACACTGCCAGTTTACACCGCTGCATGTCAGTCCCCACTGGTTTTCCTCCATGCACCGGTTACATATCTGAAAACCGCAGGGGCAGATCCAGCAAAAAATAGTCTTATCGCCGCAGCAGCTGCAGCAGTATTCCTTAACTCTTTTTCTTTTATGCTTTTTTTGCTTTTCCAACCTGCCAAAATCTCACTGATGTTTTAATTTCTAAGGCTTTTATCCAGTAACCAGGAACAAGAAACCAGTATCTGGTTTTTCCAGATTTTTCAAAACCGCATACCATAAACCTTATACCTTAAACCTCAAGTATTGGGCATGGATAATCCTGATAACTCACATGTACCGGAATGTTACCCATATCGCATTCGGAAAGTGATTCCCTGGCCTTAGCCAGAGCCTTTTCCGGCGTGTTATTCACCTCACTCAAATGGGCAAGAACAACATGGCATAGTTTTTTATTAGAAAGCCTTTTCAACAACATCCCTGCCTGGTCGTTTGAAAGATGGCCCTTTGAACCTCTGATTCTTTTTTTAAGGTAATAGGGATAGGGGCCGTTCTCCAGCATTTCAACATCATGGTTGAATTCAAGCAATACACCTGTACAACCGTGCAGCATATCTTCCAGCATGGGTGTGCTTTTTCCGGCATCAGTCAGGATACCGAGCCTCGATCCATTGGATGAAACAGTAAGCCCGATGGGATCAACAGCATCATGATCTTTGGCAAAGGTTTCAACGGTTATATCATTTATCTTAAACGATTCGCCGGTCCGGAGTTTATTGTTTATACCGGTTTTTCCCAGTGTCCCGATACATCTGCTCATAGTGGATGAATTTGAGTAAACAGTAGTATTGAATTTTCTGGATATGGGACCCGCGCCTTTAATATGATCACTGTGTTCATGGGTGATGATTATTGCGTCAAGATGGGATACCTGAAGTCCAACCAGTTCCATACGCCTGATTAATTCACGGCAGCTTAAACCAGCGTCGATCAAAAGCCGGGTATTTTCTGTTTCAATATAGCAGGCATTACCTTTGCTGCCCGAAGCAAGAACCGAAAAACGCATTGGATACCTTTTAGTGATATCTGTTTTTTTAATCTTTAGCTGATAGCTGACAGCTGATAGCTATTCAACACCGCTGTGACCGAATCCGCCGTCTCCCCTGACTGTTGAATCAAGATCGTCAACTTCCAGTATCAGGGCATGATGTATCCTGGCAACAACCATTTGTGCGATTCTGTCACCCCGCCTTATAATGAATGGTTCCCGGCCGAAATTGGTCATTATAATTCCAATCTCTCCCCTGTAGTCGGAATCGATTGTTCCGGGGCTGTTTACCAGCCCGATGCCGTGCTTTAAGGCAAGGCCGCTTCTTGGTCTTATCTGCGCCTCGTACCCTCTGGGTATGGAAATTGATATGCCGGTTGGAACAAGTCTGATATCTCCCGGTTCAAGAATAATATCCTCCTCTGTCCAGGCCCTTATATCCATACCTGATGAGCCTTTTGTTTCATAGGACGGGAGAGGCAGATCGTAATTATCGGGTTTCTTTATTTTAAGCTCTATTTTTTCCAATCTTTTACCTTAACATATGGCTAATATTTCGTCGCCCCCTGTTCAGGATAATCAGGAGAATAACAGGTTACCGGTCAGGTCCAGATCTTCGCGATTTACCGAACCCAGGGTTGTAACAGCCACACTTCCCGGCGAAAATGCCTCCCTGATACATGCCATGATATCATCAATGGTGACCTTATTAAGATTTTCAACCAGTTCTTCATATTCAAAAAAACGACCAAATACGAATTCATTCTTTGCCAGACGCATCATCCTGGAGTCTGTATTTTCCGATCCCAGCAGGATACCGCCGACAAGATGGTCTCTTGCTTCATTAAGGTCCTTCCCGGAAAGATCACCATCCTGTATCTTAACTATCTCGGCATTGATAACATCAAGAACATTATTGACCTCATTTGGCCCGGTACCCACGCAAATCCCGAGGATTCCCGCATCCATGTAGGCAGAAAGGAAAGAGTATATTGAATAGGCAAGTCCCCTCTTCTCTCTTATTTCCTGAAAAAGCCTTGAACTCATGTTTCCGCCAAGTATTGTGTTCAGTACAGCCCCTGCGAAACGCATGTTGCTGGACAGGTTCGGGGCCTTACCGCCCATGCAGATATTTAACTGCTCCAGTTCTCTGTATGAGCATAATATACTTGAGGTTAATTCATGTGAATATTCCCTGTTTTCTTTTGCAACAGGCTCCAGTATCCCGAACTGTTTTTCAAATGTCTTGACCACCTCATTATGTTCTATGTTCCCTGCAGCGGCAATTATTATCCTGTCAGGGCTGTAATACTTCTTCATATGCTCAAGTATTGAATCCCTTGTTATCGCACTGACTGTTTCGGACGTACCAAGAACCGGTTTTCCAAGAGGATGCTGTTTAAAAAACTGCACATTGAACAACTCATGAACCTGCTCTTCAGGAGAATCTTCAACCATATTAATTTCCTGAAAAACCACCTGTTTTTCTCTCTCGATATCTTCGGGATCAAAGGTGGAATTAAGAAAGATATCCGAAAGGATTTCAGCTAAAACCAAAAAATCCTTTTCAAGCACCTTTGAATGAAAGCAGGTATATTCCTTTCCGGTAAAGGCATTTGAAAGACCGCCAATAGCATCAAGCTCTTTTGCTATCAGAAGTGTATCGCGGGAAGGGGTTCCCTTGAAGATCATGTGTTCTATAAAGTGAGAGACCCCGTTATTATTTTTGTTTTCGTCCCTTGAACCTGTACCGACCCAGATACCAAGGGACACAGACTTAAAATGCTCAATTTTTTCGGTTATTATTCTAATACCATTACTTAATACTGTTTTTTGATACATACTAAAGACTTTCATCAAGCGCCGCTTTTCGCGACAGGGCAATCTTTCCTGATTTTTTATCAATATCAATTACTTTTACAAGAACTTCATCACCCTCCTGCAGGATATCGGTTACTTTATTCACACGCTCTTTATCGAGCTGAGATATATGGATAAGACCGTCCGTTCCGGGCAGGATCTCGACAAATGCGCCAAAATCCATGATCTTTCGGACCTTGCCGTTATAAAGCTTCCCTACTTCGGCTTCCTGGACGATTTCATTGATCATGCCAAGTGCGATATTTGATGTTTCTTCATCAGGAGAAGCAACTACTACATTACCTTCATCATCGACATTGATAGTTGATTCTGTCTTTGAACTTATCTCCTTGATCATCTTACCGCCGGGGCCTATGAGTATTTTGATTTTGTCAGGTTTGATCTTTAACTTGGCAATTACAGGGGCATACTCTGACAGTTTGCTCCGTGATTGGGAAATAGCATCATTCATTTTGCCAAGGATATGGAGCCTGCCTTCTTTGGCCTGTGCAAGCGCCTGTTCCATGATCTCTCTGGTAACTCCGTCAATCTTTATATCCATCTGGAGTGCAGTGATACCATCCTTTGTTCCTGTAACCTTGAAGTCCATATCACCATAGTGGTCTTCATCGCCCAGAATATCAGTGAGTACAATCGTTTTACTTCCATCTGTCACAAGCCCCATGGCAACACCTGCTACAGCTTCCTTGATAGGAACACCGGCGTCCATAAGAGAAAGTGACCCTCCGCAAACACTGGCCATTGAGGAAGATCCATTGGATTCAAGAATCTCCGAAACAACCCTGATTGCATAGGTAAACTCTTCCTTATCAGGGATAACCGGAACCAGGGCTCTTCTTGCAAGCGCGCCATGACCGATTTCTCTCCGTCCGGGTCCGCCAAGCCGTTTCGCCTCGCCAACCGAGTATGGCGGGAAGTTATAATGAAGGATGAAATTTCTGAATACCTCACCATAGATTGAGTCCATTCGCTGTTCATCTCTTTCTGTTCCGAGGGTAGTCAGAACCATCGCCTGAGTTTCGCCCCTCGTAAACAGTGCAGAGCCATGCACTCTCGGCAGTATACCTACCAGACATTCAATAGGTCTCACTTCGTTAAAGGAGCGCCCGTCAATTCTTTTTCCTTCCTCAAGCATCATCTTGCGGACCATCTTTTTCTCAAGGTCATGTACAAGACCGCTTATTTCGCCTTCTCTGCCTTCATATTCTTCTGCAAGGGCTTCTTTTGTTGTTTTAGATGCCAGTTTCCGGCGCTGCCCTCTGAGCTGTTTATCGGCTATTCTTATCGTCTCATTGAGAAGCGGAGCGGCTATTTCTTCGACTTTATTCTTTAAATCATCATCACCGTCGGAAACTTCAGCTATTTCTCTTTTTGGTTTACCCACAGCTTCCTTTAATTCAATCTGCATATCCAGCATGGGCTGAATGGCCTGATGGCCATGGAATATGGCATCAATCATATCGGCTTCCGAAACAAACTCTCCTCCGCCTTCTACCATTACAACAGCAGACCTGTTTCCTGCGACTATAAGGTTGATATCACTTTCTTCAAGCTCGGCAAAAATCGGATTAACAACAAACTCACCGTTTATCCTTCCTACACGCACCGCTGCAACGGGTCCGTCAAAGGGAATATCCGATACTTCAAGCGCAGCTGATGCACCAAGAATGGCCAGCATATCAGCATCGTTCTGCCTGTCTGTTGAGAGTACGCTTGCAATGATCTGGATTTCATTATGGTAATTATCCGGAAACAGAGGGCGTAATGGGCGGTCGATAAGCCTGGCTGTCAGGGTCTCATTTTCACCCGGTCTGCCCATATCTCTTCTGAAATAGTTGCCAGGGAACTTGCCGCCGGCATATGACATTTCCTGATATTCAACTGATAAAGGCAGAAAATCTATACCTTCTCTCACTTCATCAGTCGATACTGCGGTTACAAGAACTACTGTCTCACCGAATGTGACTACAACGGAACCGCTTGCCTGCTTTGCAATGCGACCGGTTTCGATCGACAAGCTTTTACCATTAACTTCAATTGTCGACATTTTTATCATATTTTTTAACCTTTCGTGATCATAAGCATAATTCCCGAATGTCATACTGGGTGTAATGACGGGATTTCTTCAAAAAAAGCCTATGAACTACTTTCTGATTCCCAGTTCCTTAATAATCTGCTGGTATCTTGATAAGTCTGACTTTTTCAGATAATTCAACAGCTTTCTTCTCTGCCCAACAAGCTTCAACAGACCTCTCCTTGAATGATGGTCCTTTTTATGGGTCTTAAAATGATCGGTTAAATAGGATATCCTGTTGCTTAAAAGGGCTATTTGCACTTCAGGTGAACCTGTATCCTTTCCATGCAGTTTAAATTTTTCAATAATTTCTTTTTTTGCTTCTGTAGTTAGGACCACTTTCCATACCTCCTTCGAAATTGGAAAACATAAAAATTAATCAGTTATTAAACATTTAAACATTGTTATGTTTAAAATTTCTTTTTCACTTAAACACCAAATTAAATACCTTTAACTTTTTCAGCCAGTTTTTTTTCCGGGTTGATGATCTTTCGATCTCCATTACTGCCACAAGGCTTGAGCTGGAAACAAGTTTCATATACCCGTTATCTATATCTGTCGATTCTATATTTTCAGCCAGTTCCTCCCATGAAGGCCTGTACCCGTTTCTTATCTTTTCTGCGAGATGATTATCAAGCTCGACCGTTTTCATGTCAGGCAGTGATTTGTGCAGAGGAATTATCCTGTTTAACATGGCTTCACTGCCGACAGAATCAATATCTTTTATGGTCATGGCATTATCTACACTAAATAATCCGCTTGATAATCTCCTTAAATTTCTTAAATGGGCCACTGTCCCGAGTTTTTTTCCTATATCCGATGCAAGACTCCTTACATAAGTGCCGCCGGAACAACTTACCTCGATTGTGATCAGAGGCATCCTGATATCAATAATATCAATTGAATAGACAGTAACCTCTCTCTTCTTAAGTTCAACTTCTATGCCCTTCCGGGCAAAGTTATAAGCCCTTTGCCCGTTAACCTTTAAAGCTGAAAACACGGGCGGAACCTGTTCAATAACGCCTGTAAAACTGCTGATTGCTTCAGCGATGTTTTCAACTCCCATATCCGGGACAGGCGCCTCACTAATAACCGTTCCTGTTGGATCGCATGTATCCGTTTCAATACCCAGGCTTATTTCTGCCCGGTATTTTTTTTTACCTCCCATAATATAGGGAGATAACCTGGTCCCCTGTCCAAGGAGTATTATGAGTAACCCGGTTGCAAACGGATCAAGGGTCCCGGCATGACCAGTCTTTTTGCACCTGAGGATCTTTCTTATCATCCTTACTGCGTCAAAGGAGGTCTTACCTTCATCCTTGTCGATCAGCAAAATCCCGTCAGGAGATGCCTCTGTTAATTTGACTTTCAAACTCTCTCTTCTTTTACTCTGTCTCTTCGTCCTGTATTTTTTTAAACAACTGTTCAAGACGATTTCCGGTTGCGAGAGTCGGGTCATGATCAAATATTATATCCGGCACATATCTGAGCCCCAGGCCTGAACCCAATTGCCTCTTGATGAATCCTCTGGCACTCTCAAGACCTTTCAGGGCCTCTTTAATATCAGATTCAGAACCCATGACACTGAAAAAAATCCTTGCATTTTTCAGGTCATTACTGAGATTTACTCCTGTAAGGGTAACACTCTTTACCCTCGGGTCCCTTATCTTATTCATAAGGAGTTCGGCAACAAACCTTAAAATCTGATCGCCAACTCTTGTTGCTCTCTTTCCGGGTAACATTCTTAACTTCTCTTATGCTGT
>JASFHE010000264.1:0-8582 GCA_050123415.1 Desulfobacteraceae bacterium
CAGCAGGCATCTCGCTCAGGCAATATACGGCACAGGTTGTAAAGGCCTGTTATCTTAATATGGATGATCCTGTAAAAGGATGGGAAGAAACTTTTGCCAATGCCAGGACAATTAAAAAATGGATAAACCGTATGAAGGTAGAATATTTTCATATCGAATCCGATAATATGGATCTAAAAATTACACCCGGCGAAAGGAGAAAATGGAAAGGTATATCAGGACATAATATTCCCAGTTTTGAACTTTTTACTTCTCCTGACTGGAGAGGCACAGAGGGAGTTTATTATGCAAACCTGCCGTCATTCAGGGATGGAAACTATGTTGAAGGAGTAAGATTAGAATTTAAAAAAGGTGAAGTGATCAAAAGCAGTGCAAAAAAAGGAAAAGAATTTGTGACAAAACAGATATCAATGGATAAAGGCGCCCGGAGGGTAGGGGAGTTTTCTTTAACAGATAAGAGATTTTCCAGGATAAATAAATTTATGGCCAATACCTTATTTGATGAGAATTTTGGCGGAAAATTCGGCAATTGTCATCTTGCTGTAGGAATGTCCTATTCCGACACCTTTAAAGGCGATCCCTCAAAACTTACCAAATCATTGAAAGAAAAACTGGGTTTTAACGATTCGGCTTTGCACTGGGATTTGATTAACACAGAGGATAAAACAGTTACAGCCCATCTTAAGTCGGGTAAAAAAATAATCATATATGAAAAGGGGATGTTTAAGTATTAGCCGGTCAAAAAAACAGCCGCGAATAAACGACATTCGCGGCTTTTATTATTGTTTTCATAATAGTTTAATTATATCTAACTGTTTCTAACTTTAAAGTTCGGTTGATAAGTTAACAGGATACGCGTTAAATATAATAATGGCTTCCCCGGATGCCGTTGTTCTCTCCGATACAGATATCTTTTTAAAATAATTGGATATGACCGGCAGAAAAGATGCACGCACATCTGAGAAGCTCTTGCACGTACCACCTGTGACTTCCTGATTTAATGGTAACCCTTGGAAGCACTCTGTACCATCCTGTGGTTTAGTCTTTTGTGTTGAAGTCAGGTGGCACACTGTATGTTCAAGTTATATGACTGTCAAAGAACTTTGCTGCTTTTGAAATATTATTCGGTCAATTCTTCCAGTTACTTTAGTGTTATTTCAGATTGTATTATAATATAATTCTTTAATTACCGATGTAAATATATAACACAAAAAAAACTCCGAATATTGAAAAAGCAGTGCAGGTTGAAATGGGAAAATACAGGGTTAGGCTTTTGGTTAGTACCAATTCTCTAACATGATCGATAGAGTTAGGCTGTAAAATAAGTATGATAAAAAAGTGAGTATATTATAAGATTAATATTGATAGCTGTCCATTAATTTTTTCTTTGATTTTGATCATGCAGGCCATCCATGTGATTATTTTTTATTCATCTGCAGATGGTAATTTCATCAGTTCTTCATCGACAACTGAAATATTTCTTTTTACCCTGTCAATTAAAGGAGATGCGGGATATTTATCAATTAAATTCTGAAATATAGATCTTGCTTTGAGTAAAAGATCTCTCTTCTTTTGATTATCGCTTTCCTTATTTGCTGCTAACCATAATTTTGCCGCAATACTCTTGTCCCTTGTAATCAGTTTTTCGACAGCTTCTTTTTTTACTTTATCGGCTTCGTAATTTTTATCTCCGGCAACTATGGGATCAAGGATATCCAGCGCTTCTTTGTATTTTTCTTTTTCAATCAGCCTCCTGGCATCTTCTATAATCAGTTTGTCGTTACTGCTTTTACTGCTAAACTGTTCTTCAGCCTTATCCACGTTTTTCCATAACTGTTCAATCATTACAAGCTCGGGACCTTCTTCTGCCCGGAGTCTCTGCCTTACCAGTTCCAGCCTGGCAGCTGAAAAATCTTTCCGGGATATCAGCGTATTTACTTTATCTATCAGCTGTTCCATCAGGATTATTTTTTCAGGGGCCATCTCGGTTATTTTTTCTTTAACTGATTCATCAATAACCGGTTCTTCACCCTGGGACCCGGAGAGAAGATTTCCCGCTTTTTGATAAAGATTGTTATTTTCATTTATATGATCAACAAGTTTCTCATAGAGCTGTCCGGCTTCCTCCATATTTCCCATTTTAACTTCCAGTTCTATTGCATCAGTCAACAGGAGAATCAGGTCCGGCCTGTTTTCAGCCGCACCGAGGATACTTCTGGCCACGGCAAGCGCGTCAGACGGTATATTGCTTTTTGAAAGTGCTTCGACAAGGATAATACCTAAATCAGGCGTTAAACCGCTTTTTCCGAACCTGGATATAAGATCATCGCATCCGGATATTACCGCAGTGAAATTTCCGGCAAAGTAATCTTCGTAAATCTGTTTTTTTAATCCGGAATAGTTCTCAATTATTATTTCTCCTGCTTTATCTCCTGATACAATACCACCATAAAAGTACTGCTGTTCAATCATTACAAGGGTATCGAATAGAATCTTTACTGTTTTTCTATATTCTTTTTCGGTTATATTTCCATCATTCAATGATTTTAGCTTATCGTAAGCTTTTAATACTGAAACCGCTGCCTCTTTTCTGTCGTCAGGCAGGCTGTCTTCTTTGAGCAGATTTTTTATCACATCAACTCTTTTGTTCAGTATATCGTCTGAAAGGGCAGGGGGCCTGTAATATTGCACTTTTTCCCCTTCAGAGACTGTTTTGCCTGTGGAAACACAGCCTGTCATTATGAAAAGCGGCAATATCGAAATTAATACTATAATATTAATTATTTTTCTCATTATCAGTTCCTTTCAAGGGTGTAAATTCTCTGTTCCACGCAGGTATCATTTGATCGGTTTTCCCGAATGCATATACATCTGTTACTTTCTTAGAATCTTTTTCTTCACTGTCACCCAGAGGCAGTCCGTCAATTGTTGAGACCCTGAAAGATTCCATTCCATCTGTCATCAATGGTCTCGATGTTGAAATAAATGCCAGATCAGAAATATGTATACCCTTTTTATATTCATCACTGTCAACGATTCCCTTTGTTGAATCTATCCAGATGGGCAGCGCCCCGGACGCACCGGAAATACTAAAGCTTTTATTTTTCATTGGAAAGTTATTATCATACCCGACATAAGCGGCGATTACATATCCCTGATTCAGGTCAAATTCTCCGGAAACATCATCCAGACCCGGAATAAAACCCACAAAGCTTGAATTTGTAAAACGGTTTGCTGTTCCTGTCTTGCCATAACATCTAACCGGTAATTCCATTTTGCCGCTCTCAAAGTCAAGAGTCATCTTTATCGCGTCTTTTGCTCTTCTTCCGGTGCCATTTTCAATAACCTTTCTTAATATCTCGATTATTGATGCTGATACTGTTTTTGACATGACTTTTTTTGTATCGGGTTTGTATTCCCATAAAACCACATCATTTCTATCTGTAATTCTGGTTATTACAGGTGTCATGCTGTTATTTTTTTCGATATCAGGAATTGAATGAAAATCTCCACTTAAAATTGACTGATATGCCAATGCTCCCTCAATAATACTTATTGAATCCGGGCCAAGTGGAAATGAAAGATCGGAGTCAAGCCATGTATCTATCCCTATATTTTTTGCAAGCTGTTTCACATATGAGATGTTTACCAGGGTTTTGAAATCCCTGATCTGCGACAGCACTTTCATATCATATCTTGAATATGACGTTAATTCTTTGTAATGTTTAGCAATATATGTCTGAAGATCATCTATTGTACCTGATGGCACCAGATCATCAATCCAGATATCCTCAAACCGAAAATTATTTTTCCTCTTTAGCAGATCATTAATGGTAATATTGAAGAAGGCACGCCCCTGGATATTTAATGGATTTTCAGTATAAATAATCCTTTCCCTGCCATCTTCTGTTTTTAAAACAAATAAATGATTTAAAGCTTTTTCCAGTTTTTTTTCAATTGGAGATGGATCGTCACTGTATAGAGTGAAAAGCAGGTTGATATCCTTAAGCTCCTCCGTCATTTGTGAGTTTAATTTGACGAGCCGTTCAAAATTATAACGCAGTATAGTTCTTTTAATGCTGCCTTCGGAATATTTTGCAGCAATAAATTCTTTTCCTTTTTTACCTAATTCCGGATGAAGCCTATTAATATTTTCAAGGGCATAAAGATTATCATCAAATAACAGATCAGACTCAATCGTTTTCAGGGCAAGATTAAAGGCTGCATTTTTTATAGCATTTACAGTCACAATCACGCCATGCCTGTCCCTTATTCTTGTTACATAGTCATCATAGCTTTCCTCATCCCCACGGCTTAAACCAAGTATCTCAGAAACCTGCCTGAATTCACTCATATTAAGTTTATCAGTAAGGTGATAGAGCAGCCAGACCGATGCAAGGTTTTCCGATTTTACACCTGCCCAGGTCATTGATACAATATCACTCTCAGGTTCATGGTCAGGATCAGGTAAATAATTTGTATTTTCAAAAGTATAAAGGTCTCTGAAATTATTCAGTTTATCAAGGCTGTGCCATTTTAATTGAAGTGCAGCAGAATACACAATAGGTTTAAATATTGAGCCTAACTGTCTTTTAGCATTAACCGCACGGTTTAAATGCCTGTTAAAGTACCCCCCGACCATTGCTTTTATCATGCCGTTTTTAAGGATAACAACACTGCCCTCAAGTTCCGGAATCGGGGCAAGACTCACCTTGCTCTCATCTGTTTCAGAAAGGATAACAGGTATTGAATCACCTTCTTTAAAATTTTTAATGAATTCATTTAAGTAGTTATAACCGGATCTGTAATTATAGCCATATTTCCAGTGTGCCCAGGCGTCTGCTGCGTTTTTAAATTCATCTATATCAACAGTTCCGATCGTATCCTCACCCCAGGATACTGATATTTCCGGTTCTTTTCCCTTTTTATTAATGATCTTTTTAATCTCTACAAAAAAGGGGAATCTTGTCTGGGGGTTGGTGTAATATGTCCCTACTGTATGAATGTACCTCTCCCTGAACAGGCTCGTATCCATACCGGACAACCTGATATCCAGGAGAGGGAGATTTTTTCGGACACTTTTAAGAGCCTTTTCCTGTATATCCTTATTGATTGACGTATAAATCTTAATGCCTGATGTGGCGATATTATCGATACCTTCCTTGTGAAGTATCGTCTTAAAATAATCGGATTCAAGCTGATCCCTGATATAGTCCAATATTACATTTAATCGATAAGTAACCTTGCCTTCTTTAAATGGGACATCCTGATCTTTTGCTTCAATATATTCTTCGCTGGAAATAAACTTCTCTTTACGCATGTTTTTGAGAACATAGTTTTTTCGAATATTTGCATATTCAACAGCCTGTTTCTTTTTTTCATCTGTATTTTTTGTAAATGGGTTATATTTATACGGTCCTTTTACCATCCCTGCAATAAATGCTGCCTCTACAAGTGATAAGTCTTTTACATCCTTATTAAAAAAATATTCAGAAGCTATTCTCAATCCTTTACCAAATCCTGTGACTTCAAACTGGTTGATATACATTTCAAGGATCTCTTCTTTGGTATAGAAATATTCGAGTATAAAACCCTGAAAAAGTTCCTTTACTTTTGAAATGTAACCGCTCTTTTCGCGCTTAAATACATTTTTTGCTGTTTGCTGGGTGATCGTACTCCCCCCCTGTACCACTCTGCCGGCCTTAAAATTTGCAATAAATGCTCTTGCAATAGCTTTTATATCGAAACCGGAATGACTAAAGAAATCAGCATCTTCAGACGCAATAAGCGCTTTAATATAAGTTGGGGGGATATCACCATATTTGACATACTTGCTGTGGATTTTTTCGAAATATACACCTATGGGGGTGATATTATCGGTATAGTATACCGGGCTTTCGGAAAAAATAATATTATCAATTATGCCGCGATCAATCTGACTTTTTACTTCCTGTCTGACATATAAAAAGAAACCGGCAAAGACAAAAAATCCGATTCCAAACAGTATGAGAGCTACAGCAGTTATACGTTTTATTTTCTTTTTCATTCGTTTTTTAGATCCATAACAGATTAGAGAATAGGTAGTGCCCATCCAAAAACTAAAGTTTTTGATCGGTAGCTGTCAACACTCAGCGTTCAGCTTTCAGCAAAAGGCTTTTAAAATAAAGACTTAGCTGACGGCTGATAGCTGACCGCTGAAAGCTGACCGCTGAAAGCTCCATCCGGAACTTGTCTCTTTCTGGATGGGCACTAGGTAATTAATCCCGGTATAACGACTTTCATATCATAAAGTTATTAATATATAAACTTGCTATGAATTTACTATGAACTTACTATGAATTAAAGCTTTGATAATATTTGACTTCAATGTGAAAGTAAACTATATCTTGTTAAAGATGGTAAAACAAATTAAAAATAGCTAAATTATGCGACAAATAGTCACGAGGTAAAATATAGTGGATGTAAACGGCAGGCATTATCGTACAATATGGGCCAGCGAAAAAGATAACAAAGTTATAAATATCATTGATCAGTCAAAACTGCCCCACTGGTTCATAATCAAGGATCTTATTTCACTGGATGATGCATGTGAGGCAATAAGTAAAATGTACGTAAGAGGCGCCGGGCTGATTGGTGCTGCCGCCGGATATGGAATGTACCTTGCCTCTTTACAGGCCCAAAAAGAAGAAAACTTTGATGAATACATGGAAATGGCAGGTCAAAAGCTGATCGCAACACGGCCAACTGCCGTGAATCTTTCCTGGGCAGTAAATAGACAGCTTAAGACAATAAAAAGAGAATCATCAAAAGAGGCAAAAGTAGCCGAAGCTTTTAAAACAGCTAATGAGATTGCTGATGAGGATGCTGAATATTGCAGAAGGATAGGGGAACATGGTGTACACCTAATAGAGGAGATAAGTCGAAAGAAGAATGGCGCTCCTGTTAATATTCTCACTCATTGCAATGCCGGCTGGCTTGCCTTTGTTGATTACGGTTCTGCAACTGCGCCGATTTATGCGGCCTTTGAAAAAGGCATAAATGTGCATGTCTATGCGGATGAGACACGACCCAGAAACCAGGGTGCAAGTCTCACGGCCTGGGAACTGGGACAGCACGGGTTGCCGCACACCGTAATACCGGACAATACCGGCGGGCACCTTATGCAGCATGGACTTGTTGATATGGTAATAGTAGGGACAGACAGGACCACTTACACGGGTGATGTCGCAAACAAAATAGGCACATACCTTAAGGCCCTCGCCGCAAAGGACAATGACGTACCGTTTTATGTTGCGCTGCCTTCCTCGACCTTTGACTGGGAAATTCGTGACGGTGTGAATGAAATAGTAATAGAAGAAAGAGATGCCGAAGAAGTCAAATGTATTGAGGGGCTCTGTGAAGGTGAAATAAAAAAAGTCCTCATAATGCCAAAGGAGAGCCCTGCAGCCAATTATTCATTTGATGTTACTCCGGGAAGATTAGTAACAGGCCTCATTACCGAAAGGGGGATATGCAGCGCCAGCGAAGAAAGCATTTTAAACCTTTATCCCGAGCATAAAAAAACAGAGGAGTTGAAATGAAAAAAGTTAAAGTCGGAATTATTGGCGGTACAGGGCTTGATGATCCTGAAATACTGGAAAACCCGAATGAAAAGGATGTTGATACTCCCTATGGGAAACCTTCATCACCGTTAACAACCGGAAAGATAGGCGATACGGATGTTATAATCCTTGCGAGGCATGGTAAATCGCACTCTATATATCCTACCGGAGTTAATTACAGGGCAAATATTTACTCGCTAAAACAGGAGGAATGTACGCACATTATTGCCACAACTGCCGTTGGTTCATTGAGGGAAAAAATTGAACCTGGAGATATTGTTTTCCCTGACCAGTTTATAGATTTCACAAAAAACAGGGCGCTAACCTTTTTTGATATAGATAAGGTGGTTCACACATCCATGGCTGAACCTTTTTGTGAAAATCTGAGAACCCTCCTGATAAAAAACGCGGAAAAACTGAATTACAGGCACCATGTGAAAGGAACAGTTGTTACAATAGAAGGACCGAGATTTTCAACAAAAGCAGAATCGCATATGTTCAGGGGATTCGGCGCGGATGTAATAAACATGTCCACAGTGCCTGAGGTTACTCTGGCAAGAGAACAGGGAATATGTTACCAGTCAATTGCCATGTCAACAGACTATGACTGCTGGAAAGAGGGTGAGGAGCCTGTTACATGGGATATGATAGTGGCTATTATGAATAAAACCGCTGACAGAGTGAAAACACTTATTTTAAAGACACTGCCTGAAATAGGCTATACAAAAGACCAGTGCAACGGGGAGGCGGCCTGAAATGACAATAAAATCCATGATCAGAAGTATACCTGATTACCCTAAAGAGGGAGTAATATTTAGAGACATCACCACACTGATAAAAGACCCGTCAGGATTTCAACTTGTAATAGACAATTTGACTGAGCGTTATATGAAGGAACACACTGAATTTGATATTATCGCAGGTATTGAATCCCGCGGCTTTATCATTGGAGGAGCGCTCTCCTATACCCTTAAAAAGGGA
>JASFHE010000265.1:0-8582 GCA_050123415.1 Desulfobacteraceae bacterium
TGTAGAGAATCAGTACTGGCATTATAACGCCAATATACACAGGGGCATCCATTTTTTAAGTGAGTCATCAACAGCAAGGATAGAGCATGCAAGAAATGTAATAAAGGATTTTTTATGCGCGTCCGAAGCACAGGAAGTAATATTTACAAGCGGTACAACCCTGTCTGTTAATATTGTGGCCGGCAGTTACCGTGAAACGCTTGAGCCGGGGGATGAGGTGATTGTAACCGAAATGGAACATCACTCAAATTTCTGCCCCTGGCAGAATGCGTGCAAACGATCCGGCGCTACATTGAAGATTATACCTGTTGATGACAGCGGAAATCTTAATATGGACGTGTATAAATCCCTGCTGTCCGAACACACCAGGCTGGTGGCTGTTACATACTGCTCAAATGTCTTGGGGACTGTTAATCCTGTGCCGGAGATTATTCGTCTTGCACATGAAAAGGGCGCCCGCGTGCTGGTTGACGGGGCCCAGATAATGCGCCATACCAGTATAGATGTGAAGACACTGGACTGTGACTTTTTATGCTTTTCAGGGCACAAGATAATGGGACCCTATGGCACGGGTGTCCTGTATGGAAAGTGCGAAGCTATTGAAGAACTCCAGCCTGTAAACTATGGCGGCGGCATGATAGATACTGTTACCTATAAAGAGACTGTTAACGGAGAACTGCCCTTCAGGCTTGAAGCAGGAACCATAAATATCTCAGGCATTACAGGTCTGGCATCGGCTATTCAATATATTAAAGACATCGGCATTGATGCTATTGCCCGGTATGAAAATGAACTGCTGGCCGGTGCGGAAGCCATGCTCAGTGAAATACATGGTGTACATGTTCTGGGCTCTCCCTCCGAAAGAGCAGGTGTGATGAGTTTTGTGCTGGATGATTTTCATTATTACGATACTGCCGCAATGCTGGATAAGCTCGGGATAGCCGTCAGGTCCGGGCACCTATGCGCCCAGCCCCTGCTGTCACGGTTCGGTTTGTCGGGAGTAATCCGCATGTCGCCTGCTTTTTATAACACGAAAAGAGAAATAGAAAAATTCGTGAATGGAATAGAAAAAGTTATTTCGCTTACAGCAAGGAAAATAGCATGAAAAGTATAGAAGAAAAGCAGGATGAGATGGTTTCTGAATTTGAAGCAATGGAAGACGACTTTCTGAAATACTCATACCTGGTGGAGCTTTCGACCATGCTTCCCTCAATGGAAGAATCATTAAAGAATGATGCCAACCTGGTAAAGGGATGTCAGTCCAGTGTATGGCTGGATATAAATATCTCGGAAGGGCGTATCTACTTTAATGCTGACAGCGATACCATGATTGTGAAAGGTATTCTGTATCTGCTGAGGGAGGTGTTGTCCGGACAGGATGCAAAGGCTGTTTCAGAGACTGAGATAGACTTTCTTCAAAGGGCGAATATTATGTTTACTTTTGGAAATGATCGGCGAAAGGGGATAGGTTTTGTGATAGGGACACTTAAGGAAAAAGCACTGTTATCGTTGAGGAGTAAAAATGAATGAAAGTGTCGGTAATAAGCTGAGGCATATTTATATGTCTAGGATAGAATAAAGGAGGTAAAAAGTAATGAGTATTTCAAATAATATAGGGCAAAGATCGGATGTACCCTTCAGGTGTGATATTGTTGGCAGTTTTTTGCGTCCCGCCTCTATAAAAGAGGCAAGGGAAAAGTTTGCGGAAGGAAAAATAACCCGTACCGAGCTTGAGCGTGTTGAAGATAAAGAGATAACAAGGCTTGTGATCAGGCAAAAAGAAGCAGGGTTAAAATCTGTAACCGATGGTGAGTTCCGCAGAAGCTACTGGCATCTGGATTTCTTCTGGGGCCTGGATGGAACTGAACATACTATGCAGGAACATGGCTATTTTTTTCACGGAATGGAGACGCGCGCGGATTCTGCGAGTCTTTCCGGCAAAATCGGGTTTTCGGAACATCCTTTTTTGAAACATTTCAGTTTTTTAAAAAAGATTGCCGGCAGTGATGTTATTCCGAGGCAGACTATTCCGGCGCCCGCGCAGTTGTTTGCGGAACTGCTGCGGGATGAAAAGGAAACGGAAAAATACTATCATGATCGCGAAGAGCTTTGCAGCGATATTTCAAATGCCTATCATTATGCAATTATGGCTTTTTATAATCTCGGTTGCAGGAATATCCAACTGGATGATTGTACATGGGGATTGTTTTGCGATAAGAAGTTTTTTCCAACCGGTACAGGCGGGGATGATTATGCAAGACAAATGCAGAATCTATATCTCACTCTTAATAACAACGCTATTTCGGGGCTGCCCGAAGATCTGACCCTGACAACCCATGTGTGCCGGGGCAATTACCGCTCCGCCTGGGCAGCTTCAGGTGGATATTCTCCGGTTGCTAAAATCCTTTTCGGTAAAGAGAATGTCTCGGCCTATTATCTTGAATACGATACTGAAAGGGCAGATGATTTCTCACCTCTTAAGGAAGTTTCGGGCAATAAGCTGGTAGTTCTGGGTCTGGTTTCTTCCAAAACAGGGGAACTCGAAGACAGGGCCGAAATCATAGCCCGAATAAATGAGGCCGCACAATATGTTCCTCTGGAGCGCTTGTGTCTCAGCCCTCAATGCGGCTTTGCGTCAACTGAAGAGGGTAATGAACTGACAGAAGAACAGCAATGGAAGAAGATAGAATTTATAAAGGGAATTGCAGATGAACAATGGAGGTAAACCGGCATGGTTATTGTCTTTATAAAAACACCAAAAATATAAGGAGTTACAATGCAGAGAAGATACAATATCCAGTTTCCTCCTATCATTACAGATCATCTTGATCAGGACGAAGCCTATTTTTACCTGTCGAATAACGGTGAAAAGGAAAAAATATTATTTCATAATTACGGCGAGATATACAGGAACAGGGGGCTGTACGAGCAGCTGTTTTACGAAAGGTTAAAATGTTCGTCGCCTGCAAAGATTACGGAGGTGCTAAAACGTACTATCGACCAGAATAAAGATCATTTTTCGGAAATGCGTGATAAAAGAGTCATTTCTTTATTATGATGACAACAGCGGTTATTCAAAATTGATAAGGGAATTGATTTTTTCCAGGTACTTGTATGTAAACCATATTGAAAGATACATGCACAGGCTTTCGATAGAGGGACGCCCTCTGTATTATTTTGCGGTCACATGCTGGAAAAAACAGGACATACCGGATGATTTTCTGAAAAAAATAGGATTGGAGTGTTAGAGCCGCGACTTTTTTCACACAATATACAGCCTGAAAGCGGGTTTTAAAGATTTCCTGAACAGGTTTGTGATAAATTAAAATCAGGAAATATTAGGTGTAATATATCTGTAAATCATTTACCCATTAAAAAAATCACTGAATTTATTAAACACCCTTTTAAAGTTTTCTTCGATTATTTCCGGTTGAATTGAGGTTGCAGGGAATGGATTTTCATGTGTGTATTTATAATTAAAGTCCTCTTCTTCTACTCTAATGTTTATATGGAACTCTGCATTATGTTCCTTACAAATATAATTTCGTTCCCCGGTAAAAGACTGAAGCGTTCCGAATGAAATTCGGATTTGATTATTTCTAAATCATCATAGTGTGTACTTGTATTTACAGATGCAAAGGCATTTTTCATTTCAAAATAACTTTTGATATAATTCATCTTTTGAAAACCTTAAACTGTGATATTTATAGGTAATGGTAAGGTTGTGTGGAAAACAGGGGGCAGTGAGGCCCCCTGATGCTACTTTTTTCAAGGTTTTTTTTACCCTGAGTTTGCATTTACGGGCTATTTCCTGTATTCTTCCCGCGCAACTCTTGCATATGGTGTGGGGCTGACAGTTGCCCGGATTTCCATAAGTTTATCCGGTTCGACCGGCACGTCGCTGTGGCTGCCTGCCTCACCCCATAGCAATACCAGTTCGTCTCCAATCTCTATATCTTTATCCACCATGGCCAGGGAAAGAATTGCCAACTCGTTGGAACTGTAAGAGGCAGTCAGGGAAACGCCGACCATCCTGCTATTTTTCAACAGAGTGTCGTATGGCCTCTGGGTGTGCTGGCTAAGATTCATTATGGGCAGATCAAGGGGTTTAACCCTGTCACTGTCCGGTTTCATCATCTCAGTAAGAATTTTTCCCGTGTCTTCAGCGTTCCAGGCCAGGGTTACCTTTCTCCGGGTCGCCGGACGCTGTTTTTCCAGGGCTTTTTTCCCGATGAAGTCATGGTCCAGTTTGAGGATATGTCCATAATCAAGATCATGGGGAGTTACATAATAGTCCTCGATATTCTTGGAATAATAGCTGCCTTCAATGGAAAGCAGGGCTTCCGTGCTGTCGGAAGACAGCCACTCTCTGAATTCCCTTGTGCTTTCGCTGGAGTAAACGGCCGGAACAACAACAGAAACCCAGCCCGACTCCTGAGCATTGGTAAAGTAGGCCCTTGACCCTGAAAGATGCAGGCGAAACTCCCTGCCTGCCTCAATTATGGCGCTGCGGATCTCTTCCCGTTCTTCATATGGTCCCCAGATTTCCAGGCCCGGAGCTCCCACCATTCCGTGTCTTAAGGCGTTTACATGAAGGCCGGCAATCCTGGTTTGAGTCATATGAAAAAACTTAAGTTTGGGGAAGGGCTCGCCCGTCAGCTTTTCAATAAGCTGCACGGCTTTCGGCCCCTGAATCTGTAACCTGTAACTTGGACGCTCAAAAGCCCTTCCGTTGGGATAGCCGGGCGATCTGTCGCTTCTCGCCAGCTTAACATCGTATCCGCCTTTTTCTGCCTGGTACTCTATCCAGTTTACACCCAGATCGATTCCCACATAATTGTATTCATTTTCCGAATAGCAGAACAGGATTCCGTCGGCAACATAATAGCCTTCTTCATTGCACATCAGCAGCTGGCTAGCCCGGTTAGGTGTGAAATTATCCGGATCATTGCTCGCGAGATAGCTGAGCAGTTTCAGCGCATCAGGGCCTGTAATTAATAATTCCGTCATATGGTGGGTCTGATCGAAAAGCACCGTGGTCTCACGCCAGGAACGCTGTTCAGACACCCAGTATGAAAATTCAGCGGGTATGCTCCCTGGTTGTACCGGATAAGTTAATGAAGAAACAGGAGCTATCCGGTCGGGCCTCATCTGGCGATTCCTCAGTAGCTTAACAGGCCCTCCATATTCTTGTAACAGGTTTTCCAAATTATGTTTTCCCATATAAATGTCCTCCTTAAATAATTAGTGGTTAACGATAACCTTACCTCTGAATGACGATTGAAATAACAGTTCAATGGATCTGTCAGAACCATGAAATATCATATCTTGATTTTCATACAGCCGATAAGAATAAAAAAAATCCCGGACCGATAATATACGGCACGGGATTTCCCATAGATATCCTGTGTTATAATTAGTGCTCATCCAAAAACTAAAGTTTTTATTCGGTAGCTGTCAGCACTCAGCGTTCAGCTTTCAGTAAAAGGCTTTTAAAATAAAGACTTAGCTGACGGCTGATAGCTGACCGCTGAAAGCTCCATCCAGAAATTGCCTCTTTCTGGATAGGCACTAATCAAGGTTTGCCGTAGTCCACGCGGCTGTTTCCTTTTTTTCAGTTTCAGGCAGGTCTTCTGACTCCCCCGCCCTTTCAGCGACCTTCCCGTTCCCTGGTAAAAAGAACAGTGGTACACTTTGGCTGAAAGGGTTCCCTTTTATTATAAAGGGCAGGGTCACAGCGGCGGGCCCGTTCCTGATTTTCACAGGATTCCCTATTAAGCTCTTTTACAAGCACCTGAATGAAATTTATTTTAAGATTTAGTATATCAAGTCATTAAAAAGCCTCCCGACGTATGAAGTGCAAGCCTGCCCGTTCATTTCATCAATGATCCTTATATCAAGCCACATGTGTTACTGGCATCCTTTACTAAATTATCCCCGATCTAAAAATATATATCTATTCAGGTATAAATGCTTGCACTTTGTTGTTTATTTTTTAACTTCCTTTGCTATATTTATGGTGAGAATTTTTTTATTTACCTCATTTATTTATCTTGAATCAGGGTCTGAATTATTTTATATCAATAGAAAAGATGAGGAAGCCGGGTGAAAATCCCGCACTGGCCCGCAACTGTGATTTTGGTGTTATTAACATCAGATAAGTCAGATACTCATATAGCTTAATATCCTCGGGGGCCGGGATAGGTTATAGTATTCATGTTATATCCTTTTAATACTATACTTGAAGACACGCCCGGGCGTGTCTTTTTTTATGGATAACTCCCCTTGCCGAAGTGTCACCTTATCCGTCCTCTATGTGATTACAGCGTAATAATAAAAACGATCAGGTTGCTTGACATAAACTTAACAGACGGAGGATTGAGAAATGACTGTATGGCATGATTATTTAAGGGAGCAGGGTCACGCGCCGGAATGGCCGTATCCCGTGCATTATGACAAAGAGCAGGAAATTGATACGGATGTACTTGTGATCGGGGGAGGTATTGCCGGATGCTGGGCCGCAATAAGCGCTGCTAGGCAGGGGGTAAGAGTCGCGATTGTAGAAAAAGGCAATACTGTCAGGAGCGGACTGGGAGGTCCGGGCTGTGACCACTGGTGCAATGCGCCAGCCAACCCTCTTTCCAATGTAGATCCGGACAGCTGGGCCGAGCATATGACTGACCGGCCGTACTGCAATGGTATAGGAATACAGATTCAGTGCCGCGAAGACTGGGATACGCTCCTTGAATTGGAACAGATGGGAGGTAAAATCAGGGACACGGATGATGAATATAAGGGAGCTACAGGCCGGGATGACAGGACAAAGCTTATGATAACCTCCCGCTATGGCGCGCTGCACAGTTTGTTCCCGGACCCCAAAATGGAGGAGCCGGGCTGGGCGCCCATGGATAAGCGCAGTAATGTTGTGATACGCGTATGGGGCACAACATTTAAACCGGCCCTCAGGAAAGAGTGCAAACGCCTGGGAGTTAAAATATTCGACCGCATAATGGCTACAGCCCTTTTAACTGAAAAGGGAGAGCAGGGGGGTAGGGTTATAGGGTTATAGGGGCTATGGGCTTCAACAACCGCACAGGCGAATTTATGATCTTCAAATCCAAAGCCGCAATCCTCTCAACAGCAGGAGCCGGCTCCATCTGGATTTTTAACACGGAGTTAGGCGGATATACTACTTTGCATCCAAGGGCAATGGCAGGTGACGGCACTGTCATGGCATGGAAAGCGGGCGCCGAACTTGCCAGGATGGAAAGCACTAATATGGTACAGATTGCTACCGGTTTCAAGCACAGGGTTGATACAGGTGCTGGTGATCCCAGCCATGAAAATGTACCTGTTGTAGATGCAAACGGCAAGAGGCTTCCCTATCCCATACAGGGATGGGAAGATGCAGGCGCAATGATACCAGCGCCCGGAGTTGAGGACAGGATAAGAGAAGGTATTCTGAAGGGTGAATACGCCCTGCCTTTCTTCGGCGATTATCCGTCAATGCCGGAAATGGAGAGAAATATAACATGGAAACTAATGCTTGCAGAGGAATCCATGCAGAAAATCTTTACCGATACATACAGTAAGGCAGGTTTTGATCCTGCAAAAGATATGCTCATAAGCTACAAGTTTATAGAGGGATCAAGTCTGCCCCAGTGGCAGGAAGCCGCCATTGGAGGCGGTATTCTTGTAGACTGGAACCTTAAAACAACTCTTGACGGTTTGTATGCCGCCGGGACACAGATGTTCTCTCCTGAAGATCACAGTTATTGCGCGGCAACAGGCAGGTATGCGGGCCGCAAAGCGGCGGCATATGCAAAAGAGATCAATGAGACAAAAATTTCACGGGACCAGGTTGAACTTGAAAAGGCAAGGGTATATGCGCCTACAAAACGTACCAGCGGAATGGACTGGAAGGAACTTCATTCCGGTATCTCAAGGACAATGCAGTACTTTGCCAGTGAATTTAAAACAGAGACGCTGCTTAATATGGGGCTGGATGCACTGAAACAGATTGAAGAAGAGTCTGTACCCTTACTCTATGCCCTTGATCCACATAAGCTTATGCGCGGCATGGAAGATATCAGTATGCTGACTTACGCCCGGATAATTTTGCATGCTTCACTGGCACGAAAGGCCAGCAGCCTGCCCCTGGGTTTCCGCAGGATCGATTATCCGGAAATTGATCCGCAGGAATGGAACAAATATCTGACAATAAAACTTGAAAATGGAAAAGTTAAGACCGGATTTCTGCCTATGACCTTCTGGGGAAATATGAAGCAGCAGTACGAGGCTCATAATAAGGATTATACAGGAGTATACAAGGGGAAATAACAGCTTAATATATTTTGGAGGGAATAATGTCTAAACAGAGAATAATAGCCGTACCAAATGCTCAAACTCCGAATAATCCGGTGCTGTTCAATCCGGATATATGTAACGGATGCAATCATTGTGTAGAGATCTGCCAGATAGATGTGTATATACCCAATCCGGAGAAAGGCAAACCGCCCATCATCCTGCACCCTGAAGAGTGCTGGTATTGCGGGTGCTGCGTTGGGGCCAATACATTCAAC
>JASFHE010000266.1:0-8489 GCA_050123415.1 Desulfobacteraceae bacterium
AGCGTAAAAAGCAACTGGATTCCACGGTCAAGCCGTGGAATGACGTAGGTGGTGATCCGGTGAAAATGGTTGTTGCGATTTCCTTAAGTCAACAACATTGGGTTTAAATCCCCACTCTACGTTTTTCTTAGTTTTTCGTAGGGTGGCATTTTATATGCCACCTCTTTTATGTTCCAAATTTTGTTTGATATGGAGATACCTTTAATGAACGCAGCAGTAAATTTTAAACCTAAACTCCTCGGTTTTGTCTGTCACTGGTGAGCATACGGCGCTGCTGACATGGCTGGAGTTTCCAGGCTGCAATACACAACCGAAATGAGACTGATACGTGTCATGTGCTCGGGAAGGATTGACCTTGAATTCGTGCTAAAGGCTTTTCTGATCGGGCAGGACGGCATATTTATCGGGGGCTGCCGTCTTGGTGAATGTAAATACATAACACACGGGAACTACCATGCCCTCAATATGGTGGCTTTGTGTAAAGGAATTATGGAGCATATCGGGATTTATCCTGAAAGGCTCGATATCGAATTTATGTCTTCAGGTGACGGGATACTGTTTGCTGAAAGTATAAATCACTTTACAGGAGAAATAAAAAAGCTCGGACCGGCTGAACTGAGTCCTGAGATAAAATCAGGGCTGGAAGAGGTTATCCGGCTGATACCATATATAAAGATCAAATGCAGGAAAAAGCTGTCCGGAAGGGTTAGAGAAAAAAAAGACATCAGAAAACTTTTCACAAAGGATGAAATAGAGCAGGTATTTAAAGAAGCTCCGACCTTCTACATTAATCCTGAAAAATGCAAAGCCTGCATGATCTGCAAGTCAAGATGCCCGGTCGATGCCATTGACGGGGCAAAAAACCAGGCACACACTATCAACCAGGATAAATGCATAAAATGCGGAACATGTATCGAGGTCTGTCCACCAAAATTCAGTGCAATTGAAATAAAATCAGGTACGCCTTTACCACAATCTATCTTAAAAAAATGTTAATGAGGAATGCCACCTATTTATCATGTGACTGTAGGGGCGAAAAATTTTTCGCCCTGTTTTTTAAATAGTATTTCGAGCCTGGCAGTTTCGCAGGATTGGGAAGAATTACCCAACCTTCCTGTATCTTGTCATCCTGCCCTCACCCTTTGCTTCTATTTTTCCTTCATTAAGCAGTTGTCGTAAATCCCTGCTTGCAGTAGCTGTAGAAATGCCTTTATTGATTTTCATATACTCTTTTCTGTCAAACCAGTCATTAAGCATGGAGAGTGCGTATTCTGTCCGCTTCTGATAATCAATATTACCATGCTTTGATTCTTCAATCGTTTTTCGTAAAGCCTGGTTTATTACTTCAAGCATGAACTCAATAAAGATTGTTGATTTACCCAAATTATCCGATTTCTCCAAGGTTTTGTAATATAGCTCCTGATTGTTTCTAATTACCTCTTCCATTGGAACATATTCAAAAATCGGGTTTACTTCCATCAAAATCCTTGTCTGCCAGAAACGTCCCATACGACCATTTCCATCCTCAAAGGGATGGATGAATTCTATTTCGTAATGAAAAACACAACTTTTAATAATATCAATATCAGAATCATTCTTTAAATATTCAAACAGGTCATCCATTAAACCGGGAACCATTGAATACCCAGGAGCCATATGCTGAACCTTTGATCCTTTAAGGATGCCAACCTGCTTTCTTCTGAATTGACCCGGTTTTTTAACCAGACCATCCATAAGTAATTTATGTGCTTTCAGGAAATCCTTTTTTAAATATGGATCTAACACTAAAAGCCTGTCATACGCTTTTATGGCATTTTTCACTTCAAGTATATCTTTTTTAGGACCTACAACAGAGGAATTATCCATTAAGGCGGTTACATGTTCAATATCCAGGGTGTTCCCTTCAATAGCCAGTGAAGAATGAATGGTTTTTATCCTGTTCTGCTTTCTCAACCTTGCATCAGGTTTGACTAGCAGGAGGCTCTTGCATTGACCAAGGGCTTCTGAGATTTGGCCATAGAGGGAAAGTATTTTATTTGTAATTTCATATGGCGGTTTCATGTACCAACGATAGCATCATTTGATACTATCATCAAGTTTTTATTATTGATATCTATATAATAGAAGCCTCTTATCAAGCTTGAGTAGCTGCGGTTGGGAATCTTTAAGCATTCTGCTCTGAATAAAACTGCTTTATCTCATTTTTAAGGACAGTATTGTGCAGCGGTCGATCAGTAGTAAAAAAGACAGTCGATTCATTTAATAAGAAATGAATGATCTGATAGCCGGGTATTCCCTGATGTTCTTTGGCAATAAAGCAAAATTCCGGATATTTGATTCTCTTTCTTTTTAAAAGTTTTGCTATATCTTCAATCCGATTGTCCGGAATTGATTCATCAATGATGATTTTTTTTGAATCATAAAATCGACAACATTCCTCGCTGATAATCATAAAATTTTTCCATACATATAAACCATAAATGTATCCCTGTAAACTGCGGACTCCACACACTACACAGACGAACGAACTCTATAGGATTTGAATCCACCGAATGTATTTTCCGCAGATTTAATCATCTTGACCAACTACCTTGATTTCTTTATAATTTTTTATCTCAAATCATTTCATCCAATACTGATTCTAAGTTACATGAAGAGGAAGAATTGAAATCACATAATGATCAAATAAAAAAAACTGTCGGAAAATCCCCTGATAAAAGTCCTCTACAGAAGCTAAAAGAGATTAATATGGCCTTAAAAAAATTGGGATGTAAAAATGTGCTTGATGATTCTGAGACTGTCTATCGAAAGATAGTTGGTAAAAGGTAAATATGGATTTTGAAGAACTGTTATTGATGCTTTCCGAAGGAGGGGTAAAATTCATCGTTACAGGTGGAGTAGCCTGTGCATTTAATGGCTTTGTTCGCGCGACAGATGATCTGGACATTTTAATAGATGCATCTGAGAAAAATATTTCACGGATGCTTGAGTTACTAAAAGGCTGGGGAAAAGGATATGCAAAGGAATTGGAAATCACTGATTTTCCTGTTTCATCAGGAGCAATAAGACTTATTGAGGATTTTCCCCTGGATATATTTACCATGCTGAATGAAAAAACTTATGAAGATTTATTTCCGGAAAGCAATATATCAGATCAGGGGATACACTATCTAAAGAGGGCCGCTTTAATTGAGATCAAAAAAAAATCATACCGCGAAAAGGATAAAATTGATGTCCTGGCATTAGAAAAGATTGAAAATACAACATCTACTGACAACTGATTCTACTTTCATTCTATAGGAAATAGCGGAAATACGTTATTGGCAATATGTGAATAATGAAGATCTCTGATTTTTTCCCGGATTATTCCGCAATGTCATACACAATAGACAGTTTTTCTGCGATCTTTCTTAAAGATTTATCCAATGTCCATAATCGCATTTCCGAAACAATAGCCGATCCAAGGATATGAGCATCTACATACCCAATCCCCTGATTCATAATTTTGCGGTTATCAATGAACTCCATTATTTCATCATGTTCAAGCTGGCATGCTGACGGAAGGGCGTTAAGCAGATTTATTATTTCATTCCTGTTTTTCATTCCACCACAGGCGAGTTCTCCTATTATAAAAGGATGACAGGCTACTAATCCATTTTCAAGCAGAAGGGTCAAATCCCTGTCACCTTCTCGCAAATGTCTTATCCACACCGATGTGTCGACAAGAATCAGTTCAGACATTCTGTGGTTTCCTGCGTGGTACAGGCGAAAGATTTTTTTCACTTCCCCCCAGTTTTGCAAGCCTTTTACTGCTTTCCCTTGCTATGAGCGCTTCCAGACCAAGTTTAACCAGAGAAGTCTTCTCGTTAATCCCGGTTAATCTGGAAGCCTTTTCAATAAGGCTGTCTTCAATATTTATTGTCGTCCTCATTATAGCTCCTTTGATGACATATCATGCATACAATGATGCCTTATTTGGATGCATCTGTCAATAATCAGTAAATTCAAATACCAGGAGGATCGTTTCCCTGGTTGTCATTAGCAATATTTTAATAATAAAGGTCTGGTCCTGTTTTGTTATGGTTCAGTGTTAATCCTTTTCAAGATTCAAGATACGGCCCTGGTGGTTTCGCTGTTGCCTTTAGTAACAGCAACCGGCCCCATATTTTCGGAACTTGACTTTCAATATGCACTGGCATATGCTATAGCCTATGCCTTTAATAAATAAGGAGCTAAAAATGATTGGACTACAAAAACATGTGCGTTTATTTCGTAATGGACGAAACCAGGCTGTTCGAATTCCCAAGGAATTCGAATTCGACTGTGATGAGGCCATCATGAGAAAAGAAGGTAAAAAGCTAATATTGGAACCAGTAAAAAAGAAAGGTCTATTATCTGTCTTAGAAGAACTTGAACCTTTGGATGTTGATTTTCCTGATATTGATAAAAATCTCTTACCGCTGGATGATGTTCAGATATGACACTCAAACCTCAGTACCTTCTTGATACAAATATTATCTCCGAAATGGTGCGAAATCCCCATGGCGAAATAAAAAATATAATAGCAGAAAAAGGTGAAGATTCTGTCTGCACAAGTATAATTGTATCCAGTGAGTTACGCTTTGGAGTTGAAAAAAAAGGATCTGAAAAACTACGTTTTCAATTAGAGGCCATACTATCGACAATTGAAATACTGCCTTTCCAGGAACCTTCTGACAGGCAATATGCAAATTTGCGCTCAATACTGGAAAAGAAGGGAACGCCAATAGGCCCAAATGACCTGTTGATCGCAGCCCATGCGGTTTCTCTTGGACTTGTGCTTGTGACTGCCAATTATAAGGAATTTAGCCGGGTGCCCGGCCTTGCTGTAGAGAATTGGCTGGATAGATAAAAGTAAAAATCCTCAAACATTCTACTCTGAATAAAGCTACCTTATTTCACTGTCAATTTCAAAAAATCTACCGGCTACAATCTCATTTGTATTAAAATCCCCTGATATTAGCTCATTACACTAGCTGTAAAAAATTAATATAGCGTTAAAAAATTGGGATGTAAAAATGTGCTTGATGATTCTGAGACTGTCTATCGAAAGATAGTTGGTAAAAGGTAAATATGGATTTTGAAGAACTCAAGAGATATATTATCTTGACAGGAAAGCTTTAATTGAGATTAAAAAAAATTCTTACCGCGAAAAAGATAAAAATGATGTCCTGGCATTGGAAAAGATTGAAAGTACAACATCTACCAACAACTGATTCTACTTTCATCCTATAGGAAATAGCGAAAGTACATTATTAGCAATATGTGAATAATGAAGACCTGTTCTTTTCTACAAAGATATTTCATGTTTCTTTATTGACATTCCTATATGGTTATGTTCGTATTTATTTCATTATTATTCAAATACGATTAAATTTAAAAGGCATGGTTAATTTATGTCCGGACAAACAAACTTTATAGACAGAGAGAATGATCTGGCCTGGCTTAAAACTGAATATCTTAAAAAAGGTTCCGGGTTTATAATTTTATACGGAAGAAGGAGGGTTGGAAAAACAACCCTGATAGAAGAGTTTATAAGAGATAAAAAGGCCATTTATTTTATGGCTGACAAGCAGGTAGAAAAAGAGCTTATTAACCGGCTTAATCAGGCTATGGCAAGATCCATAGATGATTCTTTGATGTCTGATCTGACTTTTAGTTCATGGGAAACCCTTTTTGAGTACTGGTTAGGAAAGGAAAATTTCCGGACAAAGGTTGTGATAGTGATTGATGAATTCCAGTATCTTGCCAGGGTAAACCCTGCCTTCCCATCTATTCTGCAAAGGCTCTGGGATGAAAAATTAAATAAGAAAAATGTTTTTCTGGTATTATGCGGTTCTCTTATAAACATGATGTATTCCACTACCCTGAGTTACAAAAGCCCTCTCTATGGCAGACGAACAGGTCAAATGAAGCTTGAACCTATAACCTTTCATGATTACATGAAGTTCCTGCCAAAAGTGCCATCGGAAAAAAGGCTTGAATACTATGCTATAACCGGAGGCATCCCAAAGTATATAGAGACATTGTCTCCTATTAAAAACCTGTGGGAAAACATCCATGAAAATATCCTCTCAAAAAATAGCTATCTCTATGATGAGCCCAGATACATACTTAATGAGGAGGTCACCGAAACACTTAATTATTTTTCAATACTTAAGACCATTGCCTGCGGTGAGCATAAAATAGGTAATATTGCCTCAAAAATAGGTATCAAGGCGAATATCCTTACCAAGTATCTGGACATGCTTATAAACCTTGGCGTTATTGAGAGACAGGTCCCTGTAACAGAAAAGAACCCTGAGAAGAGCAAGATGGGTTTATACTATATAAAAGATAATTATTTTCGTTTCTGGTTCAGATACATCTTCCCATATCAGAGCTATCTCGAAATCCAGGAAAAAGATTATGTGCTGGGTATAATTAAAGAAGACTTTTCAAATTTTACAGGTGCTGTGTATGAAAAGATTTGTATTGAAAAATTACCCATCCTCTTAAAAGAAGGAAAACTTCCATTTACGCCTGAAAGGTGGGGAAAATGGTGGATAAAAAATGAGGAAATAGATCTTATCGCCATAAACGACAGAACACGTGAAATACTTTTTGCCGAATGTAAATGGAGCGCCAAACTAATAGGGCTAAATATCTTAAACGACCTCAGGGAAAAAGCCAAAAAAGTAAACTGGAACATGGATAACAGAGTTGAATATTATGCACTATTCTCCAGGAAAGGCTTTACAAAAGAGTTACAAATAAAAGCAAAAAAAGAAAACATACTGTTATTCAAAGGCTGTTGATCCACATTAACCCTCCTTATATTATAAACCACGAAATACACTAAACACACTAAAGTTTTTAAAATATAAAATAGATATTTGTTTTTATTTTCGTGTATTTCGTGTGGTTCGTGGTTCAAAATCCTTGACCAACCCAGAATAAATGGCTTATTCTTTACTAATTGAAACCATACATGCAACATTGCAAAAATATCTTTTCTTTTAAAAAAGAGTAAAGGCTAGGGACAAAATGATCGAAATAAAAAAGGGAATTGATCAATCAGGCAAAAAGAAACATTCGGCTGAACGAAAACAATTGCTTGATCAGGAGATGAGTCGCTGTCTTCGTATGTTACTCGATCAAAACTCTCTGGAAAAAGTCATTTTATTTGGAACAATGGCAAATGGGTCGATCCATGAGTGGTCAGATATCGATCTGGTAATCGTGGAAAAGACTCAACTGCCTTTCTTTAAAAGAATAAAAAACATTCGGAAATTACTTCAACCCAAGGTCGGAATGGACATCATGGTTTACACTCCTGATGAATTTGATCAGCTTTGTGCAGAACGATCATTTTTCAAAGAAGAAATCATCGGCAAAGGAGAAATCGTTTATGAACGAAGCAGGTAACCGATGGTTTGAATTCGCCAGTCAGGATCTGCAGATGGCGGAGCTTGCCCTGAAAGAGGAAATCTATAATCAGACCTGTTTTCACAGCCAGCAGTGTGTGGAAAAATGTATAAAAGGTGTGTTGGCTAATCTGGGAAAAAGCATCCCAAGAACCCATTCAATTGTTGATTTGCTTCACCTGCTACCTCCGAAATTTCTTTCCCATATTCGGGAGGATATATCACAACTGGACATCTTTTATATCCCGACCCGCTACCCCGATGCCTTGCCGGGCTCTTTGTCAGAAGGCCTTCCGGGGAGGGAAGACGCTAATGAAGCAATTGAAGCTGCCAGAGCATGTTGGAAAGAAATTAAATAAAAATGATTTCAAAATTCAATATCGGCCAGAATGCCAATATGAGCATTTTGGCCGATTTTAGATAAATAGTCCCTGATTTCAATTTATTGACTCTGCTATTTGGTGATTTTGCCAGCGCTGGCATTTCCACCAAATGCCATAAATGATGCCTACTTTTTTATCCCATTCAGCTATCGGGTAGGTCAGGGCTGTTACCAATCCATCGCTCCTAAGACCGAGAGTGGCAGTTTCCTGTCCGGAGGATCAAATATCTCAAGTGTCACAGTCAAGGACTGACCCCGATCTTTTCATTTTGTACCTTCTGACGAACGTACAAATGATATTGAATTTCTTCAAAGGTACTGTTATCTGGCAGGTCCTTTAAGAGTCGGATAGTTTCTTCTTTTGCTGATATCATTTTAAACCTCTCTATTTTTCTTATTTTTTATTGCCTCGTCTATTCCCATGATGTTCTTTATTGTATATATAATAAAATGTTTGACGATATCAATCAATGTATTTAGTTGAATTTTATATTAAATCTTCCTGAGATTTTCAAAGTCGCATTACCTGTTTATTAAGGAACTGAAGGGGTATGTTGGCTCTGGTGTAAAAATGCATTAAAACCTCCGGTTTTAAAATGAGAAGATTAAAAAAGGCCAACCGAGTAGAGTAAGACACCCGGTTAGCCCTTATGATTAATTAT
>JASFHE010000267.1:0-8443 GCA_050123415.1 Desulfobacteraceae bacterium
GGATAAGGCCTTCTGTATATAATGCTTCCATTTCTTTTGAAAGAGCCTTTGCCTGTTTAACAGAAGATTCTACTGCTTCAATATTGGAATCCAGTGAAAGGCAGGAGAGATACAGCGCTGTAACCTGGAGCCTTATTGCCTGTTTTACCCTGAGTGTTACCAGGTTTTGAATGTCCTCGCCCTTTTTAAAGGCACTGTACATGAACCATGCTTCAGGATAAAAGACAGCCATTTGTCCCTGTATTACGGTCACTGTTGTGTCCTGATCGGCCATCGCAATATAGGTACCTCCTCCTGCGTTTCTCATTTGCAGTTTATCGGCCTTGGTGTGAGTAAAATTAACATCAATATGAGGTAGAAAGTAACTGAATGCGATTTTTCTATCGAGTCCTGACAGCTGGCCATTTATTTCAGCGATCCTGATATCAAGGTTGTTTTCAAGTGCGATATTTATACATGAGTCAAGATCATAGACTTTATCCGGCGATATCATTTTCCTTGTTTTATCCGTGATATCTTTATTGAATTGAGATGTTTGTTCTTTCCTGACAGTTAAATAATTTGTTGAGCATCCTGTTATGTCAATCATCAGTGACAACAAAATAATTCCCCGAAATACAGATTTAATATATATTTTATTAATGGGCATTAATTAATCCCCTCCATTGCTATTTCCTTGATTATATTTAATAATTTTTTATAGACTTCTTTCATATGATTTCGTTCATCAGAAGTAAGAGCACTCATTACTTTAAAAATATCAGAATATCTTTTAGGCATTGCTCTTTTACAGAACTCAATACCTTTATCTGTGATTTTTATTAAGGTCATCCTTCTATCGCTGGGGTGGGATTCTCTTGTTATGAGTCCTTTTCCCTGAAGGGCATCGAGGTTTCCTGTCATAGTTGATCTTGTAAGGTGAACTTCATCCGCAAGTTCAGCCGGGGTTAAATTTTTTTCAATATGTGATATAAGTATTTCAAGTATTTCCATCTGTTTTAGCGGAATATCGAATCGGGAACCTATAATTTCAGCAAACATTTCTATTTCCCTGTGAAGATCCATAAGAGTCAGGCCTTCTGTGATCAATTCCCTGGACTCTTCCGAACATTCTTCAAAGGTTCCTTTGATTGCCTTTGAGTAATTTTCATAATTCATGTAATATCCCTTTCGGTCGAAATCGTCTTTACGATTAACAGTACGACCATGAATAATACGGCGCAATATAATACGAAGTCGAACTATATGCAAGTTTTTTTTAAAAAAAAATTTTAAAAATCTGTATGATTTAAATGATAACAGGTACTTAGGGTAGGAGATCTGATATTCATGGGAAAGGTCTTTATACGGTTAAAAATACTCGGGCTGATGTAATATCAACTGAAAATATCTGACACGTCTTTCATGAGTGTTTGTATATTTTCAATAATAGTATCTATCTCAGGCGGTTCAAAACCAAGCAAAAGTCTTGAGTCAAGAGTGACAATGTTAATGTCGTCAGGTGTGCTGCGAACTCCGTATCCTGCTTTTTTCGCAATATTACCGGCTAAATTCATGATGAGAATTTCTTTATCAGTGTTGGGTTTGAATTTAGGTCCTGCGTGAAGAAGGCACATTCTTGTATATTCCTCGCTGAAACCCCACTTTCTTAATATTGCACTTCCGAAACTTGTATGAACTGCTTTTGCTTCGTCAAGCATTTCATTTATATCCAACGATTCATATTTATAATGTAAATCTGCCAGTGTTTTTAATATGAGCACCTTTCCGATATCATGTACAAGACCCATAAAATAATATTTTTCGCTATCTCCCAATTTTTCTAACTCTGATAATGCCCTGGCTGCAAAAGCACTTGCAAGGCTGTGTTTCCATAGTTTTTCCATGAATTTTTTAAAAATCTTATCCTTTACTTCATAGAGTCCCTTGTTTGCTATTGTCGCCACAATGCTTTGAGTTTCCTTGGCTCCAATACGAGGGATTGCATGTTTCACCGAAAGAATTTTTTCTGTTCCTCTATAAAGAACTGAGTTGGCTACCGCAATAAGCCGTACTGAGATAACAGCATCTTTCTCAATTATTGCTGCGAGCTGATCAACACCGCTTGACGTCGAATTGATAACTTCCTGAATATCTTTTACTACCTCTGGCAAAACAGGAAGGTTTACATCATGTTTTTTAAAATCCTGTATTATACCTGAAATAATTTGTTTTACTGAACCTGGAGGCGGATCAAATGTTTTACCGGCTGCTACAGGTTCGGAGTCGGGTTGGTCCGAATCTGTTTCCTGGTTCTTTTCTTCAGGTTTCATGAATTGAATAAAACGATCAACTAGTTTTTCGTCAAACAGCCTGCCTGCCATTTTTTGAATTTCATTTAGCGCATCATCCGGGCCCGATACCTTTTTACCATTAATGCCGTTTGTCATATAACTGTCATAACTATTTATAATATTAAGTATTTTTGCGCCAGTTGGTATATCGGAATTTTTAAGACCATCAGGATAACCGCTGCCGTCAACTGCTTCATGATGATGACGTATAATTGGCAGGATATCTTTAAGAATGCCATATTTTGACAGGATTTTTTCGGAAATAAGGGTATGCTTTTTGATATACCCCATTTCGGTTTCTGTTAAACCACTTTTTTTTGTAACGATCTTTTTCGGTATAAATACCATGCCAATATCATGGAGCAGGGCAGCGATATAAATCTGATTTATCTGTTTCGCGGGACATTCTATATCTTTCAGGAACAATACGCAGTGGTTGGCCACTCTTGTTGCATGGACTTTCATGGATGGATCATTTTTTTCCATCTCATTCATTAAAGAGTTTATCAGATCTTTTAATGTCCCATGGCAGTTTTCTGACAATTCTGAGACCTTCCTTGTTTAATAAAAATATTTGAATCATGATTGAAAAACAGTAGTCTGTCAGCTGAACGTCAAAAAAATTACAGAAAATGTCAGCAGGAACTCGAATAATGGCCTGACAGTTTGTTTATTCAATATATTCCTCAAAAATGCAATTAATATGCCATACAATTGATATTATTTTGTTTTTAGTTATTCATATGTTTAAATGTAAAGTTTGATTGAGAATTGGCCTGAAAAAGAAAAGTAAGTAATAATATCAAAATTGATGATATGAAAAGAATTTTATATCACCTTTTTTTGTTTCACGTAATTAATATATTTCAAGAAAATATTTTGAATAGTAAAAATAGGTTGAAATTTTTGAAAATTATGTAATATTAAAAACAAATACAAAGTCTAAAATTAAGCTTTATATATTTTGGTGTTCTAGTTCTTGGTGAGTATGATTTGCCTTCAGCCAGATAATGTGTTGCCTGTACTTTTCATCTAATTAAGAGCGATAGTATATATCATGTTCGAAAAAAATGAGACACGGCAGAAAGTAAAAAAGCTTAAGAATGATGTTAAAGAATTAAGGAAACAATATAAAAAACTTGAGTTTCGTCCCTGCCAGAATGACGCTGAACTGATTGCTAAGGAATCCGAACTCAAATCCATCATGGATAAAATCTATAGCCTGGAAAATGAGCAGGACAGGTTAATCCTCGATTCAGTACGAAAATCCCTTTAATAGATTATATTAATTTTTAAGCTATTGAATGATCTTGAAAAAATAAGTTCACTCTGATACATTTCTTCATTTTTATTTCTGCAGGTCAGCGAATTGGGAAATCAGGGTTCAAGTCCTTCGAAAAAGGATAAATATATTGCATCAATCGATCTGGGGAGCCATACTGCAAGATTTCTTGTATGTAAGATTTTAAATCCCCCCATTTTATTTAGGCCCATTGCTCGAAAAAGATATTATACCAACCTGGCAGAAGGTTTTGATCAGGAAAATACAGGCTTCATCAATGCCGGTTCTATGGAGAGAGCAATAAAGGCCATTGAAGATTTTGCAAAAATGGCCGGGGAATTTTCTGTTGGAAAGATAGTAGGGGCTGCTACAGGCATATTTCGACGTGCGGAAAACAGTTATGATCTTCTCAATAAAATAAAAGCACGTACAGGTGTAGAAATTGATATAGTCTCGGGAGAAGATGAGGCTGCTTTAACATTAAAGGGCATTTTTCATGCTCTTGGATTATCAGAGTATCCGGACGCCTTTTTCGACCTTGGAGGATCAACAACAGAATTTATTTATAAAACAGGTGGTAAAGAAGAGGTTATTTCTCTTCCCATCGGGGCCTTTGTTTTAAATGACCGGTTTTTAACGCATGATCCTCCTGCTGAAGAAGAAATAATCAATTTAAAAAGCTATGTTGATGATATTCTTAACAAAGAAATAGGTGTTATTTTAAATAAAAACGAAAAATTTACATTGATCGGATCGGGAGGGACTGTAACATCCCTGGCAGCTATTTTAATGGATCTTGATAAATCGGATGCCAATTCTGATGCAATAAACGGTACTTTACTGGCTTCAGGGAAAATCCGTGAACTTTATGAATACTTAAGGACGCTTCCACTCTCGAAAAGACTCAGGATTAAAAGTATTGATGAGGGCAGGGCAAATGTAATTCTTGCAGGTACTCTGGCAGTAATGTCAATTATAAAATTCTTTAAAACAAGCAACTTAACGGTAAGTTATTCAGATATGCTTGAAGGTTTAATATTATCTTATTTAGAGGGAGAAAAAGATGAATAAGGCAGAGATAAAATATGGATATACGTTCGATGATCTTATCCTTATCCCGGATGAATCAGCCATACTGCCTGATCAGGTAGACGTAAAGACCAGGCTGTCAAGAAATATAACGTTGAATATTCCAATGGTAAGTGCCGCGATGGACACTGTAACCGAATCTGAAACTGCCATTACAATGGCAAGGCAGGGGGGGCTGGGTTTTATACATAAGAACATGAGTATTGAACGACAGGCCCTTGAAGTGGAAATGGTAAAAAAATCAGAGAGCGGAATGATTGTTAATCCCATAACAATCGAGCCTGAAAGAAAGATCCATGATGTTCTTGAAATAATGAACAGATACAAAATATCAGGGGTTCCGGTGGTAAAAGAAGGGAACCTTGTGGGTATTATCACCAACAGGGATCTCAGGTTTGCCGTGGATATGGAAGCAAAAGTTGAAGAGGTAATGACAAAGGAGAACCTTGCTACAGCTAAAGTCGGAATAACCCTTGAGGAATCAAAATCCATCCTCCATGAAAGAAGAATAGAAAAGTTGCTCGTTGTAGATGATAAAGGAAAACTCCAGGGCCTTATTACAATAAAGGACATTGAAAAAATAAGGAAATATCCCAATTCCTGTAAAGACACACTTGGAAGATTAAGGGTAGGTGCTGCTGTTGGTGTTGGTCCTGACATGTCTGACAGGGTACGGAAACTGATTGAAGCAGATGTTGATGTTATTGTGGTGGATACGGCCCATGGACATTCACAGGGTGTAATAAAGGCAGTTAAAAAGATTAAAGATGCCCACCCTGATCTGGAACTAATCGCAGGTAATGTCGCTACACCGGAGGCTGTAAAAGCCCTTGTTGATCAGGGTGTGGATGCCGTAAAAATAGGTGTCGGTCCCGGATCCATATGTACAACAAGGATAGTAGCCGGAGTTGGCGTCCCACAATTGACAGCCATAATGACATGTTCCGAAGAGGCTGCCAAACATGGCGTGCCAATAATTGCTGACGGGGGGATTAAATATTCCGGAGATATAACCAAGGCAATTGCCGGCGGCGCTGACTCTGTCATGATAGGCAGCCTTTTTGGCGGAACCGAAGAAAGTCCGGGTGAAACAATTCTGTTTCAGGGGCGTACATATAAAGTATACAGGGGCATGGGTTCAATAGAGGCAATGAAGGAAGGAAGCAAAGACCGTTACTTCCAGGCCGAGGTAAAGACAGAAAATAAACTCGTTCCCGAAGGAGTTGTCGGCAGGGTACCCTATAGAGGGCCGCTGACAGCGGTCATATATCAGCTTATCGGCGGATTGAGATCAGGTATGGGTTATCTGGGCTGCGAAGATATAGAACAGCTCCAGGTAAAATCCAGGTTCATGCAGGTTTCACCGGCAGGATTAAAAGAAGCACATGTTCATGATGTTGACATTATAAAGGAAGCACCAAACTACAGGGTGGAATAATGAGTAACGGAATATATGAAAATAAAATACTTATTCTTGATTTCGGTTCGCAGTATACCCAGCTTATAGCAAGAAGGGTAAGGGAAGCACAGGTATACTGTGAAATACATCCTTTCAATCTGACCGTTGAAAATATAAAGGAATTTGCACCAAAAGGTATCATCCTTTCGGGAGGACCCGCAGATGTATTTGCTGATGACGCGCCCCTTTCCGATGAATCAGTATTAAAGCTCGGGATTCCCGTGCTCGGTATCTGTTACGGCATGCAGTATATGACTCACGTGCTTGACGGAGTTGTCGGCAGGGCAGAGGACAGGGAATACGGCAATGCCATGATAAGGATACTTGATGACAATGATCTGTTCCATTCCTTTGATATGAATAAAGATGAAAAGGTATGGATGAGTCATGGCAACAGGATAGATACAGTCCCGGATGGTTTCAAGGCAATCGCAAGCAGTTCGAACAGCCCGATTGCTGCAATGGCAGATCCTGAAAGAAAACTGTTCGGTGTCCAGTTTCACCCTGAAGTCGCGCATACACCTAACGGGCTGAAGATCCTAAATAATTTCCTTTTCAGTATATGCAAATGTAAACCTTCCTGGACAATGGAATCCTTTGTTAAACAGACAGTAAGAGATCTTCAGGAAAAAATTGGTGATGAACGTGTTGTGTGCGCGCTTTCCGGCGGAGTGGATTCCACTGTAACGGCAATTCTGCTTAACAGGGCAATAGGAGACAGGCTCGTCTGTATATTTGTGGATAACGGCCTTTTAAGAAAAAACGAAAGCCAGGAGGTAATGGAGCTGTTTAAGGACAGGTACAGCATCAATATAAACCTGGTTGATGCCTCGGAGTTGTTTTTAGGCAAGCTTGCAAATGTTACAGACCCTGAACAGAAGAGGAAAATAATCGGGCACGAGTTCATATCTGTTTTTGAAAAAAAATCACAGGAACTTGATGATATAAAATATCTTGCCCAGGGTACTCTCTATCCGGACGTTATTGAAAGCGTTTCCTTTAAAGGACCTTCCGCCACAATAAAAAGTCATCACAATGTGGGCGGTCTCCCTGAAAAGATGAAAATGGATCTTGTGGAACCCCTCAGAGAGCTGTTCAAGGATGAGGTGAGACTGCTGGGAAGAGAACTTGGTCTTCCAAAGGAACTGGTTTTACGACAACCATTTCCCGGGCCCGGTCTTGCAGTAAGAATACTTGGTGAAATCACAAAGGAAAGACTCGATGTCCTTAGAGAAGCGGATGCAATACTCATTGAAGAGATACGCTCGGCTGATTTGTATGAAAAGGTATGGCAGTCATTTGCGGTTTTGTTACCGGTAAAGACAGTGGGAGTTATGGGAGATGAAAGGACCTATGAGAATGTTATTGCTATAAGATCGGTTGACAGCCTGGATGCCATGACGGCAGACTGGACAAGGATTCCATATGATATTCTTGAGAAGATATCAAACAGGATAATAAATAATGTTCGCGGTGTAAACAGGGTCGTTTATGATATCTCATCAAAACCACCCAGCACGATTGAGTGGGAGTAGAAAAGAAAGGCGCAAGGCTCATGGCGCAGGGCAAAACCTTAAAGTAAAACAGTTTAGATACTCTTCGGATAATCTGGGCTATCTGATCTACTCCGATCAAAATGCAATTGCAGTGGATGGCGGGGCGGTTGAGGATATCCTTTCTTTTTTAAAATCCAACAATATTTCTCTCAAATATATTACCAACACCCACAGCCATGCTGACCATACTGTTGGTAATAACAGTCTCCTGATAAAGTCCGATGCTAAATATATTGATTATAAAACGCTTGTATACAAAGGACTTGAGCTTGATAATTACCCGATAAACATCTTCGAAACTCCCGGGCATACCTCTGATTCGGTTATTTTAAAGATTGGCGATAACTTGCTTACCGGTGACACATTGTTTATAGGCAAAGTCGGAAGGTGCTTCTCCGGGGATGTAGAGGGTTTTTATAAATCAATAAAACTGATTATGGATTTTCCCGATAATAGCGTGATATATCCCGGTCATGATTATGTTTTAGAGTATATGGAATTTGCCAGCAAATTTGATCCTGATAACCGGTACATTGACGAAACCATAGCCGGTTATGATCCGGATCTGATCAAATCTACTCTTGGCTTTGAAAAAAAATTAAATCCATTTCTGAGAGTCAAAATACCACCGCCAGAGGCGGTGGCTTGATGTTGTTAGTCCTAAAAGGTACCCCTTGTTATATACTTATTTAAACAGATTTAATTGTGTCTGTTCGATTTCTTT
>JASFHE010000268.1:0-8438 GCA_050123415.1 Desulfobacteraceae bacterium
AACTATGTAAATAGTCCTGACCTTATCTGTACGGGATGGGTGGGCGATAATGTAAAATTAATTACCCCTTTAAAATGTCTGCCTGCGCGGGAATGACGAACTATAAGGCTTAAGTCAACAACATTGGGTTTTACACCCCACAATGTAGAGGTAAGGTATTCCTTGCCTCTACATAAAAAACGGTCGGGAATAAATCCCGATCCTACAGTTAATCCTTGTAGATACAAATAACTACAGCAGAAATTACGACACAGTCTGTGGGCGTGAATGAAAAAAAAAGACACATGTAAAGGAACAGTAAAATGAAAATTAAAAAAATCACATATTATGCAGTATTAATGTTTTTAATGGCCTTTACTTCCACCGCCACTGCTGCGGAGGTTGTATTTGAAGGTTCAATAATTCAGGAGTCATACAATTCAGATGATATCACCCTGGATACAATTTCAGTCGATTACTGGCAGTTTACTGTCAACACAGAAGGTACAGTAACTATAGATGTACTTTCGTGGGAAAGAGATTCTAATAATGACTGGTCCTGGGTTGATTTGAATGGTGACGGTGAACAATCATTCATCGATTCGTCCATCCATATGTTCCAGGACTCTCTTGATGCGGCAAATATCTACGTGTCCAATGATGACAGCCTAGGCAGCTTCGGAGCCGACGGCACAATCAGTGGTAAAGATTCTTATATCTCACAGGCGTTTGATGCCGGCAACTATATTATAGCCATAAGCTCCTGTGGATATGCTCCTTTTTTCAGCGTAGAGGAGGCAGTGGCAGGCCTGAACCAGAAGGCAATAATCCCATACAGCCTGGGAGAAGGGGATCATGGCGACTATCGCATTGCTGTAACAGGCGATGTCTCTGCCGTGCCACTTCCCGGAGCTGTATGGCTTCTCGGCTCAGGAATAATCGGCCTTGCAGCTATTAGAAAAAAGAGAGTGAAAAAATAGAAAAATATGAATGACCGGATGGAAAAGCCCCTCCGGTTTTCAGCCCGGTCCCTTAAAGACGCTCTCCTGTCATTGCCAAAGGGACCGGGCTTTAGCTTTGTTTTGAGGAAAAGATGATCAGGTTTAAACATACTTTTAGCATCACGCTTGCCGCTGTAATTATTATGACTGCGGGAACCGTAAGATCTGATAATACACCTTCTTCAGGACTGCTGCGCGGAAGGTCCGCACCTGAATCACCTGTTATCCTGCCATCCGGCGGGAATTATTCCGTACCTATCCGGTCCTCAGATAAAAAGGAAAAGGATCTTACCTCAGAGGGACTGGTCCTGCGTGTCAGACAGCCTGCAGGCAAGGGTTTGAAAGGGATATTTCCCGAAGACTCGTCCTGCTGTAAGCAGCGTTTTAAGGCCATTTCGGCCATTACCGGAAACAGCTATTACATTGTCACTCCGGAAAAAGAAAGCAGGGTGTCTGCTGCTGTAAAGGCCTCGGATGATAGTATTGAGGTGTTTCCCAATATTGTCAAACATCTGAACAGGACCATACCTGATGATCCGTTTTTATCGGATCAGTGGTGCCATCTGAATCAGGATAATCCATACAGTGATATGGATTCCGCAAAGGTATGGGATATTTCTACAGGCTCAACAGATGCTGTAATTGCCCTGATCGATTCGGGAGTGGATTACAACCACCCGGATTTGTCTGCAAATATCTGGGTAAATCCCGGAGAGATTGCCGGAAACGGCATCGATGATGATGGTAACGGCTACGTGGATGACATACACGGCATTGATTCGGGTGACGGGGATACAGACCCCATGGACTATGACGGCCACGGCACCCATGTGGCGGGTATTATGGGCGCTGTCGGAGATAACGGGCTGGGTGTGGCCGGAGTCAACTGGCAGGTAAAGATCATGGTGCTCAAAGGCTTTGAAGAGGAGAGTGACGGCATGGACACTCAAATGGAGCTTGAAGCAATTGATTACCTGATTGATATGAAGTCAAGGGGCATAAACATAGTGGCAGTAAATGCCTCATACGGATACACCGGGGAAGAAGACGTTCTTGAAAAAGAGGCTATCGAGGCGCTTGGACAGGCAGACATACTGTTCATGGCTGCTGCTGGCAATGACGAGTATAACAATGATTCAAGCACATCATATTCCCATTACCCCTCATCATATGATCTGGATAATATAATCAGCATGGCTGCCAGTGATGATGACGGCATGCTGGCCTGGTTTTCCAACTACAGGGCATCCAGTGTTGATCTTGCTGCCCCCGGGGACACCATCCTGAGTACGGTTATGAGCGAACATACCTATACACCGGATTCCGGTGACTTCTTTTTTGATGATATGGAAAGCGGTATAGGAAACTGGACCCCCGAAGGCACATGGGCCATCACCGAAGAGCAGGCCGTAAGCCCCAATAATGCATGGTCTGACAGCCCTGATGGCCGCTACGATACATATCAGGATATGGCCCTGACCAGCCCGGTGATCGACCTTAGCCATGAAACCACCCGCATGGCCCTGGGGTTTTCCATTAACTATGAGATCGAAGACTGGGCCTATTATTCCTATTTCGATGCCCTGCAGGTCTGGTTTCTTGCACCGCCTGAAAACGATGGAGAAGATCCGGTCTGGGAAGAGATCGGATCAATTGCAGGCAGTTCCGATGGACAATGGGAAATCTATTCCGCTCTCATTCCTGAACGTTTTTTCTGGGATGGATTCCAGTTCCGGTTTGTGCTGCACAGTGACTACTCCATCCAGAAAGACGGGGTGTATATTGATGATATCGGCATCGGTGTGCCAGGGTTTATTTACCCCTATGAATACTACAGCGGCACTTCCATGGCAACTCCCCAGGTGACAGGGGCCGCCGGCCTTGTGGCTTCACATTGTCCGGAGTCAACTTCAGGTGAAATAAAGGTCCGTATCCTGGAAGGGACAATGCCCCTTTCGGATCTGGAGGGCATGGTTGCCACCGGTGGAATGCTGAATCTTGCGGGTATTCTGTCTGACGATCCTGCCCTGGACAGGGACGGAGACACTGTGCCGGATTTTTATGACAACTGCGCTGCCACGGAAAATTCAGGCCAGGCAGATTCGGACAGTGACGGGTATGGAAATGCCTGCGACTGCGATCTTAATAATGATGATTCAGTAAATCAGATTGATTTTATGCAGTTCCGCAGTTACTGGGGGGCCAATGAGGAGATTGCGGATTTTAATGGAGACGGAACAGTCAACCAGATGGACTTCATGATTTTTCGAAGCCGCTGGGGAACCTCTGCGCCATTTGAGTAAAAAAGGAATGGGGTCTGCATTTGATGCAGGTTCAAGTCCTTTTATACGGTGACGGGATAATAAAGTCCCGGAGCTTTTATTATTAATGTTTTAAAAAGGAGATTGGGAAAATGAAAATCAGAAAAACAATTAAATCATTAGCATTAGTATTTTTATTTGCAGGCTTTTTGGCATTCAGTTCACAGACCGCAAGTGCATCAGAAATATATGCGTCATCAATTATTGAGGGAACCACTGCTCATAACTGGGATGGTACATGTCATGGTACACTGGATGCATCCGTGATTCTTGGCGCCCCTACCGGAGCTATGGACGGCACAGGTTTTACAGGATGGGGCTCCGGTGAGTCGGGTTATATTGAGCTCGGATTTGATCAGGTCTTTACCGATGGAGCAGGTGATGACCTTTTCGTATATGGGTTCGGACCAGGATCAAATGCCTATATATCCGTTTCCTCTGACGGGGATAACTGGTCAGCAACGGCTGATCTTGGTTGGTCAATGCCTGGTGCTGCTGATGTGTGGGGATATGATCTTTTTACTGATTTTGGTGTAACTTCAGCTCAATATGTAAGATTAGCTGCAGGGCCGGCAAAATTTATCGATGCGGTTGAAGCAACAAATCCCGTACCAGTTCCCGGCGCAGTATGGCTTTTAGGTTCAGGACTTCTGGGCCTTATAGGGTTAAGAAGAAAAAAATAAATTACATTAGATAACAAAACAGTAAAAAACCGCGGAACATAATCATGTGTTTTGCGGTTTTTTTCTGATCCGGACAGATGAAGTTGATCAATAATTCGATCTTTGCAGTAATGTTGATTTTAATAAAGCTCCGGGTTTTTACGGCGTCTGGCTGCAACTGGCGCCTTCGCCGCAGCCTTTAAGTTTTTGTAGAAAAAGATAGTCATTCTTGTCCAATACCTCGCAATGGCATTTACCGCTAAAAAAATGGCTCTTACCGCTAATGAAATATCTTGAAAGATTAGGTATTAAAAAATAAATTAGAAGGTAAAAACATTGTAATAAGATTCTAATGCGTGTATTGTCCGGGGTGTATTGTTGGCTCCGGCCTGAGGTTAAATAAAAGTCATTTCCAAATCTAAAAAAAATAAAAACCTTTCTGTTGTGCCTGCAATAAAGAATATGAAAGTATTTGGATTGCCTGCATATATAGATTCAAGTGTTGTCGAGTATTAGATGATTCTAAGAAAATGGGCGGGCATCCTGGTAGAGTAACAAAAAGAACATGTTTTAGCAGGGGACAGGGAGGATAACCTGATGGAACTATCGGTAGAGAAAGCGGAAAAACATCTTTTCCCTCCACGGGAAAAAATACAGGACCATTCCAATTTTTTTTCTTCATGGGTTGAGTGTATAAGCCTCAATTGCCCGGAAAAAGCTGAACAGAGAGAATGGAAAATCCGGACTGATGATACGTGCATTGCACTTTTCTGCATGTCCGGACATTTAAATTTATCTGTGTATTCAGATAAAATGACATTGGATCATTCTATTCCTGCTGGACGGTTCTGTCTTTACTATTGTCCAAAGGAAGGAGGGCGCATATCCTGTCAGTCGGATGAGTGTACAAACATGCTGCGGATCCTGTCCCCCCGGGCAATCCTGTTACCCCTGCTTGGTGAAAATCCGGTGTTTTTCCCTTCCCTGGAAAACAAGGAGGGGATGGCTCCTCTTATGAGAGAAATAACCCCTCCCATGACCAGGGTTATAGAAATCCTGTGGAAAACTTATTTTAAGAAAAAAAAACACCTTGATTTATTTACTTTTTCCAAGTCCCTTGAACTCTTATGGTTATGCTTCGGATCATGCCCTTTAAATATTGAGCATGTAATCTCGGAAAATGACCATAAGGCAGTTAAAAAGGCCATGCTTATCCTTGAAAACAATCTTGAATCACCTCCGGGCCTGTCTGATCTTGCCAATATGGTAGGGATGAGCCCATCCAAACTGAAAAAAATATTTCCAAAGGCAGTTGGAATGCCTCCCTATGAATACCTGAGAAAAAAACGCATGGAAAAAGCTATGTATCTTCTCAACAGCGGTAGAATGAATGTGACGGAAGTTGCACTGGAGGTTGGCTACAGCAGTTTCAGCCATTTTACAAAAGTTTTTTTCCGTAATTATAAAATTACTCCCTCCCAATTAAAAAAAATCAATTAACAGGAAATAGGGTCCCGGATTCTTATGCAGTCAGCGTCATTATTGTAAAAAGGATAATGAACAGGCGGTAATAAAGGGAACTATTAAATCGAAAATAGCTTTACGCGCTAACTTTTGGGCTTTGAGTGTTAGCAAAGCAAAATAAAGTTAGTATAGTAAAACTATATGTCGGATTGTTTTAAGCGGATGTTAGCAGAAGTAAAAAAGGAAGGCGCAGCTTGAATTCAATTCGGGGTGCGTTTTTTTATTAGGCATATTGCCTTTTGCAGAATTTTTCAGAGGAGTTGTTTTTGAGTTGCTATGGATCAGGAGTTCAAGCCGGATTTCGTATTGAGGTAACAGGATCTGAATATTGAGTTCATGCCCAGGGCAGCAGTTGTAACTGTCTATTCAATTAAATTTATTAGGACCGGAAGTCCGGGAACTATATAAATGATGATCAACGGTTTGAAAACCGGCAATGATCGGATTTGTATTGTCATCGACGCTGTATGGCTGTTTATAGCACCCTGAATATTTCCGGCGTTATAAAGGAAGATTTAAGTGAAAGATTTTATAGAAAAGAAAAGGATTTCAAAAATAAATATCTCTTTTGGGAATAAAGGTGTAATTCCTGGATTTTGCATGTCCTTTATTTCCACCCCATTGTTTTTTGTCCTTTTATTTTTAATGTTTTTTGGGCAGGTTCTGTCAGCTCCCTGCGCACAGGCGGAAGAACAGCAGGAAGAAAAAAATGTTATTAAAATGGAATCTTTGGTAGTAACCGGTTCCCGTACTTCCTCGAATGCACCGGAAAAAATGTCAGTGCCTGTACAAATTGTCACCAATGAAGAACTGCAGAATATTGGTGCAATCTCTATGGGACAGGCCCTTGAAGCTATACAGGGCGTTGAGTTTATCCAGTCTCCGGATATGAATACCGCACCGGGTGTCCAGACCTTAAGAATGAGGGGTATGGATGCAAATCATGTTCTGGTGCTTATTGACGGCCGCCGTATGCCCGGTACAAGGCCGGATAAAGAAGGATTTTCATTCACCGATATCAGCGGTATAAATATCAGTGATATCGAGCGGATAGAGGTGCTTCGCGACGGCGCTTCAGCCCAGTATGGCTCGGATGCCGTAGCCGGAGTTATCAATATTGTTCTGCGTAAACGCAGTCCGCGCTTAACTGTAAACAGCCAGTATGGCATTTCCTCCCGGGATGATGCAGAGGAAAAAAAGTTGGAGGTTTCAACCGGTTTACCCGTAAGTCAGTCTCTGTTCTTAAATATAAGCGCGAACGGCAAGGAAATAAATCATTACGACCGCACTCCTGATAATCCTCGCTGGACATCACCGGATGTTGAACAGAAAGGCGCCAGCATCAAGGGATCTCTGGAACTCAATCCCGCCCAGATCATTGATACCCAGTTCAGATATAATACCACCGAAACCGTAATGCGTATCGGTACTAGTGGTGAACAGGATAAAAATCGCACAAGCAATAAAGACGATTATTACGGAGGTTTGGCATGGGAGGGAGATATCAAAACTCTTCATTTTGAGACAGGTTTTGGGCTTTCACGTTCCTATACAGAGTACCGGCAGAGTGAAAACTCAGAGTACAGAGGTGACCTGTCATCGGACATGAAGGAAGTTTACCTCCATATGAACTGGGATTATAACCCGTGGCTGACACTTTTTTTCGGCAGCAGCTTTAACAATGAGGATGTGGATGCACCCTATCGTGACTTTGTGGAAAGCAGAGATACATTCGCGGTATTTGCAGAAACAGGCATTACTGCCCTGAAGAGTTTGAGGATACAGGTCTCAGGCCGACTTGAGGAATTTTCAGATTTTGGAACCAACCTGGCTCCCAAGGTCTCGGCCAGTTACGAGTGGTCGGATAACCTGGCTTTTCGTACTTCTGTTTCCCGCTCTTTTCAGGTGCCGACACTGTTCCAGTTACACGACAATTTCAGGGGAGCCATGGACTGGAATGATATTTTTGGAAATCCCGACCTCGAACCATCCGAAGGAGTAAACTATAATGTGGGTTTTGTCTGGAAACCCTTCGGGCAGGATGGTCCCAGCCTGAGCGCCGACTTTTACCGGAATGATATTGACAATATGATTCAAACCTATTCGGTAAAGTCAACCACAGGGATCGATCCTTCAACAGCAAATGATCCGGAACCAAAGGGGGAACCGGTTGACTGGACTTTGGTGCCGGAACGGTACCCGACATTGCATAACAGAACCGACCCGGCTACAAGCGAAAATGCCGTAACCACATATATTAATCTTGAAGGAAAATCCGTTTTTAAAGGCATAGAGGTTGAGGCAGCCATGCCTTTGCCATGGGGCTTTCATCTGAGCGCAACCGCCGGCTATCTTCTGGCAAGAAATTCTCAAGATAATGATCTGACAAACCGTCCGCGTTCCCGCTTTAATGCAACCCTGAATTACAACAGGGGCCGCTTCGGCGCGAATTTGCGTTATATCTATCGCGGCAAGTATCTCAGCGACAGATCTCCCCGTGAAAGAATAGAACCGTTTGATTTTATCAATGCGCATATCAACTATAAATTGACCTCGTCCATCAACCTGTTTGCAGGCGGAAGAAATCTGCTGGATGAAAAACCTCCGGTAGACCTGGAAAAGTATGAAGGCGGGCACATGGAAAGCATGATCGATTCTGCTCTGGGGGCATATTATTACGGTGGTGTGCGGCTGGGATTTTAAGGGTACACCTAAAGACAGGATTTTAAAGGATCGTATCTGCCGGGACTAAAGAAATGAAAACAGGAATAAACAGAATAAAAAAGTACTACTCCACAAAAACTGCCCTTTCTTTGGGAATCATTCTGTTTTTTTCACAAATTCCGGATACTGTTGAGGCCGGCTACTGGGGTATGGTGAAATCGCCTGACTGGCAGGACAGCGAGGGGTACACTCGACAGAGTTGGGGATTCAGTGCCCGGCCCGACTGG
>JASFHE010000269.1:0-8438 GCA_050123415.1 Desulfobacteraceae bacterium
AGCCTGAGGTATACATTACATAGGCAGATGATTCTCCTCCAAGGTATATGGCAGAGTTATATGATTTTCGAGACAGCCATTTTTTATTATCGATATCAAGCCACGGGATATTTAATTCCGGATCACTTATTCTGCCAATTATCAATCGAGCCGAACAATCGGAAAACATAAAAGATGATCTTTCAACAGGGTGCTCAGGATCTATCGGGACATATATACCACCGCATTTAAGTACTGCTATTTCAGATATTACCAATTCAATAGATCGCATAAGTATTAAACCCACACAATCACCAGGATTTACTCCCACTTTTATCAGAAAATGGGCCAGTTGATTAGCTCTTAAGTTCAGTTCCCGATAACTTATTTGTTCATCCTCAAATACTACGGCTACAGCATCCGGTGTCTTCCCTACCTGTTCCTCAAATAACTCGTGGATGCATTTATCATTAGGATATTCCGCCTTTGTATCGTTCCATTCCACGAGGATTTTATGGGTTTCATCTTCTGACAACACTGATATTTCGGATATTCTAATTTCAGGAGACGAAACAATTTTTGTGAGTAGATTTATAAAGTGACCAATCATTCGGGTTATTGTGGAAGATTTAAACAAAACACTATCATATATAAACACTCCTTCCAAACCATCTTTCTTTTCCCATACATGAACTTCCATATCATTTTTTACCATCTGAACACCTGCCTCGATTCTGCTGACTTCCAAATCCTGCATTTTGAGGGTTGAAACAGGTGTATTCTGTATGGCAAAATATATTTGAATAAGAGGATTTTGGCTCATGCTTCTCTCCGGCTGAAGCTCTTCTACAATATACTCAAATGGTAGATCCTGGTTAGCGTATGCATCCAGGGTCATTTTTTTTGTCCTGTTCATAAGCTTCAAAAAGGTAGGATTACCTGATAGATCCGTTCGCATTACAAGAGTATTTATAAAAAAGCCTATAAGGTTCTCTATCTCCTTCCTGTTCCGGTTAGCAATAGGCGAACCAATTGCTATATCTTCCTGGCCGCTGTAGCGGGAAAGAAGAATAGAAAATGCCGCAAGAAGCGTCATGTATAAAGATGCTTCCTTCTCCTGGCTAAGGGTTTTTAGTTTTTTCGTTACGTCAGGTTCAATATAAAAAGGCAGGCTATCGCCACGAAATGTTTGAATCGCAGGACGCATATAGTCCGTTGGTATCTCAAGAGGCGTTATGTTTGAAAGATGATCCTTCCAATAGGAAAGTTGGCTATCAAGCACCTCTCCTGATAGCCATTTACGCTGCCACACTGCAAAGTCAACATATTGTATCGTTAACTCCGGTAGAGGTGATTGTTCTCCTTTTGAAAAGGCGTTATAAAGTTCGCTCAATTCTTTCTGAAGTATTCCCATTGACCAAACATCTGATGCTATATGATGCATTGTCAATAACAATACATGTTCTTCTGCATCCAATAGCAGCAGCCTTGCTCTAAGCATTAAGTCCTTTTTAAGATTAAAGGGAAGTAAGGATTCCTTTGATAGGATCCTTTGAGTTTCCTTCTCTCTATCAAGAGAAGACAGGTTACTAAGATCCAGCAGGTTGGGAAGAAAAGGTACATCCTGTTCAATAATCTGTACAGGCTTATCGTCTATAAACTCAAATCTGGTCCTCAACGACTCATGTCTTCGTACGATCTCCCCTAACGCCTGCCTCAAGGCAGAAATAGTAAGCCAACCCCTTAGAATCAGGGCCATTGGGGGTATATTATAAAAGGGATTATCAGGAACCAGTTGATCCAGAAACCACAAACGCTCCTGGGCAAAGGATAATTGAAGATTACCCTCTCTGGGTACCGTTAAAATTGGAAACTTCTTTTGTTGATTGCCTGCCTCAGAGATTAATTTCTGCTTTCTCAACTTTTCTAACAAGAGTTTTCGTTTTTCCAAAGATAGCTTGGCAATATAATCTATTGTATTAACCATAATTCACCCTATTATAATTATCTTAATTTGATTTATGGAAAAGAGAAAGACTAAGAAATGAAGTTCCGTGCAATATCTTCAATATTGGTAAATCTTTGTTATCTTTTGAAAGGCAGGCTGTATGCTGTAAATATATCTATTCGTCTTCCGCAACTACCTTCTACTCGATTTCTAAATCTGTGAGCATGTCTGCTTCGGACATGATTTCCCTTAGCTTATGATCTTCCACTCCCTCAAATTGTATGGAATCTATTTGCTTAGATAGCTTAGCAATAGTGGGATTTTCAAATACAGTTCGATGATGTAATTCTATTTCCAGGGCATCGCGTAAGCGGGAAATAAATTGTGTGGCTACTAAAGAATCTCCTCCCAGTTCAAAAAAATCGTCCATTCGTCCTACTTGCCGGATAGCAAGTAATTCTTGCATGATTTCAGCTATCGCCTGTTCCAGTTCGTTGAGAGGGGCTTCATAAGGAGTAGATAAGTCTGGCCTGGAATATAGATTATCAGTCGAGATAGTCTCATGTGATTCTTCTACAACTTCATTTATTTTCTTTACTTCAAATTCTTCCCTGATATCCTTTGGTGAAACTATTATATGGGGGAAACTATACCCAGAAAGAATTTGATCAAATACCGATACTTCAGGAAAGATCAATCCCGGTCGTGTTGTTATTTCTTTTAAATCTCGCGTTGTTAAAAGAGAATTTTCACTAGTTTTAATCAACCTTAAATCTTTTTCATAATTCCAATTAATCGATACAGTTAAAGTATTATACTTGTTTGCATTATAGAAGGCGAAAGCGTTAAGAAAAGCATTCGCAGCACAATAATCCACCTGGTCTGGAAGAGGTTTTATTGGACTCATCGAAGAACAAAGGATAAAAAAATCCAAATCCCTTTCTTGCAGTAACGATTTGAGCATTAAAGTCCCCTTTACTTTTGGTGCCAGAGTCCTTTCTGTCTCTTCCTGAGTCTTCCGATAGATCGAATTCTGCTGATAAATACCTGCCGTGTGGATGACTCCATCAATATGACCAAATTTTTCATCAGTCATGGTTATTATGGATTGCATCTGTTCCATATTGGTAACATCAGTACTGGCAACCATGATCTCAGAACCCATGTCTTCCAATTCTTTCAACTTTAGAATCTTTTCACTTGTTCTTTCACTCTCACTATACGAAATATGTTCTTCATATTCATTCATGCTACTCTCCGGATCTTGTTGAGCAATAATAAGACCGGAGTCAGAATAATTTCTTTTTCTACTACCTTGAGGATATGCTCTTACACTCTTAAACCCGTCCTTGCGTAATACTTCTTCCCACTCATCAAGGTTTAACAACGGAGATTCCTTTCTTAGGTCTTCATCGGTAAAATACCACCAACCTTCTGCCAGACCCCATATCATATCAATCCAGCGTCTTGACTTTACATTTTCTATAAGGAAAAACATGCCATCAGGAGTTAATACTTTTTTTAAATTTCCAATAGTATCCTCGATAACAGGAGTTGCATGTACTACATCATACCCTAATATAATATCAAAACTGAACCTTTCATATCCTTGCTCCTCAGGGTCCTTTGTGATATCAAAAATCCCGAACTTCATGAAATCCAAACCGCCTATTGATGATTCATTTCTTGCATTATTGATAAAAGTCTTTCCTACATCTGTAAAATAGTATTCAATATCTTGTTCCTTTAACTCTTCCAGTAAATGTTTAGTTAACCTCCCTGCTCCGGCCCCAACTTCTAATATCTTTAGCTTTCGTTTTTTTACCCTCTTTATAACAACTTTCAAAATTTCGCGCACGAGGGTAAAACAAACTAAGTCATTTGTATACTCCACTGTATTCTTGCCACATTCTTCAATTAAATTATTGTTACCGTCAGGAAATAGGACGCCTACAGCCTTCATTTCTTCACTCAGAGCGGAGCCATAGTTTTCAGCACAGTGGTCAAGGAGATCCAAAAGCCCCTGAAATCCGTGGAATTTTTCGCTTATTTTTTTCTTTAAAATTTCCGGTTTTTTAATGTCTACTTCATCTTTTAAAAATATTATATTTTCTTCTTGTATCCCTATGATATTATCCTCTGCCAGGGTTCTTAAAAAGAAATCATATAACTTTTTGAAAGCAGGCAATATTTTCAATACTGAGTATAACTTGTTTTTGTTATAGGTTTTTCCTTTTTCAATTTTAATGTCTTTTTGATATAGATATTTAATTATATAGCTGCTGCATAATTCATTAAGACTTTTTTCAAGCCCCCTATAGCTCTCCAATCCTTTAATTCCCCGTTTAGCTGATATCTCCATTTCCATATTACTTATAAAATCTACTTCTTCTTCCATATCTATATCCAGGTTCTTCCATTTTTTTTCTGCCATTGGATAACCTGTATCATTTGGTCTAGAACCGGCTGACAGCCATTCTTCCCATTTTTCTTTCGGAGGAAATTCAGAACTGTCGATTAACACAATTTTGGCTCGTATTTTTTGTGAAATATATTTCGCTAACGAAAGGCCCATGGGCTCCAATCCACCGGTGATAAGATAAACACCATCTTCTTTTAAGCGGGAGAATTCTTCAGATTTATCATCCAGATGTACTCTGCTGAAGCTTTCCTTCCAACGATGATTTCCCCGATATGCGATAATTGAATTGGAAGGGCTATCAATTATTTCTGATAAAAGTAAGTTTATCAGTTTCTCTCCTTGCCGACCATTAAACTTGGGGATAACAATATCAACACTCTTGCATGTAATATTTGGATATTTTTTTGGGATAACTCTCGCAGGTCCTAATAATGTGGCCTTTTCAGGATATAATAGATCTTCTCCATGTACTTCCTGCATGTTATTTGAAAGTACTACAATTTGTATCTCTTTATTAGGATTCAGATCCTCAAGCGATTGAGATAGAAAAAGGAGACTGTAAAAACCTCTATTTTGAAATGCATCAACAGAATCAAGACGATATTCCCCATAATTGTTATTTGTTAAGTTCCAGCAATGTATAATCCTGTCTGGGAATTTATCCTGTGCATGAAGTTCTTTCAATAAAGTTTTATACTCAAGCGTCTTGGCGGGATTGAAGGTATATTGGTCTTTTTCAGTTTGATATAGTGTATTTCCAACAACGATACTAATAACACCCTGCCCGGATTCTTTCAAACGTTTAATAATCCGGGAGCCTACCCCTAAATCATCAACAAAAACTAACCAAGTCAATTTCTCATCGAGTGATTTTCCTGAAAAAAATTGAAAATGAGGTAAAGTACGCTCCCACGATGGGATGTAGAATAAATCAAGTTTAGACTTAATAATCTGATTTGGCATCTCAATATCTGAATACCTTGACTTTTCTCTTTTTTCATTATTCACTTCATTACTAAAATTGTGAGATAAGCTTCTATTTTTAATATCAAGTAAATCAATTGTGGATACTATAATTTGTGGTAGTTTATTGTTAAGTATTCGAAGAAATACCTCTATTCCCTCCTCAGTTGATATTTCATTTGTTGTTGATAAATGATCGATATGAGCTTCGCGCAAATAATCAATCCTTTCTTTAAGTACTGCCATCCCTACACCTTGCCAAGCATTCCAGTTAATGCTTTTAGTCTGAGTATTTCCTTTCGCATTCTTATATAAAGTGAAAGCGTCAAGAAAAGCGTTAGCTGAACAATAATCAACCATCCCAATCCCACCAAATATCGATGTAAGTGATGAAAAATTAATAAAAAAATCGAGTTCTCTATCTTTCATCAGATAATCCAATACAAGTACTCCTTTTATTTTGGGGGTGAAAATTTTTTCCACTGCCTCAGGTTCTTTGAACTGGATCATTCCTTTACCAGCGATACCAGCCGAATGGATTATGCCGTTAATATTTCCAAGTTGTTTTTCACCTTTTTTAACTACATGCCCCATCTTTTCAAGATTTGAAACATCGGCGCTTCCAATAAATACTTCAGAGCCTTTTTCTTCAAGCTGTTTGATTTTTTGTATTTTTGTTTTAATTTCATTATCCAAATCTTTCTGTTTTAATAAAGAGTCCCAGTCTTCTCGATTTGGTAAAACAGAACGACTTACCAGAATAAGCTTTGCTTTAAAATTTGTTGCAAAATATAAAGCAATTAAAAAGCCAATGCCTCCCAGGCCACCAGTGATTAAATACACTCCATTCTCTTTTATAAAGAAATCCCCTTTTTTCTTTTGAAGATTAGCTTTCCGAAATCCTTGTATAAATCTGCATCCTGATCGATATGCAACAATTGAATCAGGTATATCACTATTAATTTCGTTAAAAATATTTTCAATAATATCCTGATCAATATTGTCTTGATTTTCAGGGAGTTTGATATCAATATTGCAACATTTGATATTTGTATATTCCTGAGGAATTACTTTAATTGGGCCAAGAGCAGTTGCTTTTCTAGGAGATAGTTTTTCTTGGCCGGTTACAGAATGTAAATTATTAGATATCACATAGATATTAAGTTTTTCATTCAAACCGGTTTCACCAACAGCTTGTGCCAAATAAATAAGACTATAAAATCCCATCTCCTGGAAATTATTATCCCATGAAAACCCTATTTCATTGTGATCATCTTCAGTAATATTCCAAAGATGAACGATTCTGACAGATGTTACCTTTTCATTCTTTAGGATACTAATTAAACTTTCATAGTCTTTATGTTGGCTCGGATTAATGCTAAAGGTATGGTCATTTATCTTTGTAAAACTATCAGACGCCTTTACGGTTATTATCTTTTGCCCCTGTTGTTTTAGCCTTTTTTTAAGATCACCTCCTATTCCTAAATCATCAATAAAGATCAACCAACAAAATACCATATCATCTACTTCATCAGCTTTGGAAAGCGATGCCTGTCTTGATATTTCCCATACAGGCTCATAAAACCAATCAGAGATATTCGTATTTTTTGTTAAGACTGTTTTGGGTTTAACTGCTTCTATGGAAACCGGCTTTTCGTCAACCCAGTATCTCTGTCTTTTAAAGGGGTATGTTGGTAGCACCACACGACGGTGTTTTTCATGCCTATAATAGGCATGCCAGCCAACCTTAACGCCTTCAACCCATAATCTACCCAATGCGGTTAATAGAAATGATATATCTGACACCTTATCACGCAGATGCCTGATTGAACTCAGAACAACATGTTCAGGCTTCATATGGGGATGCCGCATTGCCAGTGTTTTTAACGTCCGCCCGGGTCCTACTTCCAGTAGAACCTGTTCTTCGGTCTTTAAAAGCTCCTTCATTCCGTCCGCAAATCGAACCGTATGACGAATGTGTCTTGACCAATAATCAGGATCAGTTGCATCCCCTTCTGTAATCCAGGTGCCCGTTACATTGGACACAAAGGGAATTCCGGGTGAATTACGATCTATTTTCTTAACGTGATCCGCATACTCTTTAAGAACAGGCTCCATCATTTCGGAATGGAAGGCATGGGAAGTATGAAGATCAATACAGATTATCCCTTGATCTTCCATTATACTCTTAAATAACTCAATCTTCTCAGAAGGACCGGAAACAGTGCATTGATCAGGACTATTAACCGCAGCAATTGAGACACCTTTCCCAAGTAATGGTTTCAGCTTTTCCTCTGAAAGAGGAATTGCCAGCATGCTGCCTTTGGGAAGTCCCTGAATTAGTCTTCCCCGCAATGCTACAAGAGACAGACAATCTTCAAGTGAAAATACACCGGATAGACAGGCGGCTACATATTCCCCGATACTGTGCCCTATCATTGCAGCAGGCCTTATGCCCCATGATATCAGCAGCCTGGCAAGGGCATATTCTATGACAAACAGGGCAGGTTGAGTAATGGCTGTCTGTTTCAGTTCTTCAGACACTTTTCCAAAGTCATCATCTGGTGGGAATACAATCTTACGCAGGTCAATACCCAGGTGGGGCTCCAGAATCTCAGCACAGAAGTCTATATCATCACGGAAACTCTGCTCATTCCGATAAAGGTCAAGTCCCATGTTAACATACTGGGCTCCCTGACCGGAAAACATAAATACCAACTTCCGATTGTCTTTTTTCTTGCGGCTGGTCACGACCCTTCCCGAGTCTCCCTTTCTTAACAGCTCCACTGCCTCATCTGTATCACTACATACTAACATGCGCCTGTGGTCAAATGACTCTCTTCCCACATTAAGCGAATAGGCCACATCTGATATATTCAGATCGGGATGTTTTTCCAGATATTCCAATAGATTGGTGTTAACCGTGTCAAGTGCGCTTGATGTTTTGGCTGACAGAGAGATAAGGTGATAGGATCTGGAAGTCGTTTCAGGCTTAGGATCGTCATCAGGTAATATAGGCGCCTCTTCCAATATCACATGAGCATTAGTCCCCCCAATGCCGAATGAACTGACACCTGCTCTCCGAGGCTTGCTGCCATTGCTTTCCCAATCGGTCAGTTCCGTATT